>NZ_CAXAXY010000018.1:0-40670 GCF_963972885.1 uncultured Pelagibacterium sp.
CAATCGTGCCGATGTTGCAGTGCGGCTTGTTACGAGAAAATTTTTCCTTGCCCATTGCTCACAACCGTTAATCGAGAATTAGAACTGCGGGGGCGTTTACCCGGTTGCACGATGAGAAACAAGTGGTTTTTCGCGCAAGGGTTAGAGCACTCCCCGACGACGGTCGTCAGCAACCTCCCGGAGGGTTAAATGAGCAATCTCGCGTTGCGTTCACCGCTCGAGACTTCCTGCGGGCAGGCCATGACGACACGAATATCGTCATAGTCCCGGTCCGAGCCGCCACCTTCAGGTGGCCTGTCTTCCCACCCATAGTACATGAAGCGCCCGGGCGTGCACCCTTCCATGGCCTCCTGCGGGTCTCTGCCGGTTTGGCGTGGCGGAATCAGACCGCCGGAACTTGGATTGGTTCTGCACTGAATGAGCGTATCGCAGATGATCGTCTCAAGAATCGTAATCGAGCCCAGACCGGTATAGTCATCGGCCCCGCCGCTGGCAGAAACGGTATCGGAATAATGATTGTAACGCGTTCCGCCGCTGTCCCAACGCGCGGCTGTGTGCCATCCGCGCCGAACGCCTTCAAGGGCCTCACGCACGTTCTCGAGACGCATGCTCAGATAGGACCCGCTCGGACATTGCGGCATCAGGTACGTGTATCGCCGGCTCGTCCCGCTTCCGCCGCTGATCTGGCGCCAGATTCCCTGCTCTTGTGTATCCAGCTGTTCGGTTCCCAGCATCGTCCTTGTTTCGTACATCGAGCGCAGATTGGAATCCTCGATCGGGGAATCTTCGTCGCGCGGATCGCCCGGATCAGGCGTAAACACCGATCCGCCATTGTCGGCGATAGGCACCATCTGCGTACGACGGGGCCGCGTCGGATCGTTGATCGGCCGATCGGGCCAATAGCAATAGAGCCATAGACGGTTGAAGTCCCAGGCTTCAAATTCCAGCGCGGTGAATTCGGGAGGGCTATAGTGCAGCTCCGGCTCCGATACTCGCGCAACAGCAGTAATCCGGACATGCTGGGTGTCGCCAACGCCCGGGAGGAGCCTGATGAATGCGAGCGGAACGTCGGCTTCGGCAACGACTTCGAAATCGAACTCACTCAGCCAGCCACCGGTCACCTCGATTTCATCCGCCCAGTTTCCATCATAATTGCGGCCAAGCTCGGCAATGGCGGAGTCGTGGACGACCTCCCAATCAACGTCCTCAATCAGGGCATTGAGGGCTGCGGCGTCCGCTTCAATCTGCAGCTTTTCCTGCACGTGCTGCAAACGCACGTAATCCACGGCCCATCCGGCCATCGCAATGAACGGTATCGCCATAACTGCGAAAATAACCGCCACGACGCCATCCTCGCGCCGGACCAAGTCCAACAAACTGCGTCCCATGCCCGTTCGTCCATTTCCGGCGCTTCTTGCACCAAATAAACCGCACGATTGCGACCGGCATTGCCGGTTCTACGTAGATCACACAGTAACGGAATGGATTTTCAGTAAACTTACGCAGTTTCGGCAAAACTGTCTGAAAGGGTTTACCGGACGTTAAGCAACTGGAACCGCCTCAATAGAACGATTTTGCGCGTTCCACCTCGGCACGTGAGCCGATGATGATGCCGATGCGCTGGTGCAGACTGGAAGGTTCGATATCGAGCAGGCGCTCGGTCCCAGTGCTCGAGGCGCCACCAGCTGCTTCGATGATCATGCTCATGGGATTGGCTTCATAGAGCAGGCGAAGGCGCCCACCCTTGCCCCTGGTGTCCTCGTCCTCGGGATAGAGAAAGACCCCGCCCCGGTACAGGATACGGTGCAGATCGGCGACCATGGCTGCACACCAGCGCATGTTGTAGGACTTGCCGAACGGGCCGGATTTGCCGGCAATGCAGGCGTCAATGAAGGCCCGGGTCGGCGCATACCATCGCGTTTGCCGGGAGGCATTGATAGCGAACTCGGCAGCCTCCGCCGGAATTTCGACCTTGTCCCGAACCATGACGAACTCGGCGCTTGCCTCATCGAGACTGAACACCGTTACCGTCTGCCCCGTCGTCAGCACCAACATTGTGGCCGGGCCGTAAAGCGCATATCCGGCGGCAACCTGTTTTTTTCCCGGCTGCAATACGTCCGCGGCAGAGATCTCTGAACTCTTGCCCAGGTCAAGCACCGAAAAAATCGAACCCACCGCCCCATTGATTTCGAGGTTGGATGATCCGTCGAGTGGATCGAAGACCAGTGCATGGCGCGCATTGCCGGCTCCGGCCACAAGTTCTATTTCGTCCAGTTCCTCCGACACCATCGCAGCGAGAACTCCGCTGGCCGCACCGCGGCTCAAGAAAATATCGTTGGCGACGACATCGAGCTTTTTCTGCACTTCTCCCTGAACGTTCACCGCCTGAGCGGCTCCGGTATCTCCGGCGGCCGACGCCACCCGCAGCGCGACGGAAATCTCGACAGCGCAGTCCGCGACCATCCCGAAAATTGCGCCGATGGTTCGGTCAAAACCGCTTTGCGCGATCCAGGTTTCAAGAGTCATACGCGCCACGAGCTGCCTCCAAAATGGGTCTTTCAATCCTGCTTATGCTTTGGGACATCGGGCGTCCAGACCAACCAAAGTCCTAACCACCCACCTCACGGGCGAAGTTCGGCGTGTTCGCCTTCCGCTCCCTTCGCATCCGACCGCCCGCCATCCGTCATGCGCCGCTGTTTAGGACTAGGCAGGAGGTTCTGCCGTCGCTAACCTTCGAACGGGATGAGGAAAGACAGGCTGCGCCAATATCTCCAGATCGTGTTGGCAGTGCTGGTGGTCGTCACCAGCGCATTGGCCACCCGCGTCATATGGGAGCGATCGGCACTCAGTACCGCCCGCACAACCGGCGAAACCAGGGCCGAACTCGTCGCTCAGACGATCAGCGATACCATCGCCCAAAACGCTCATTTCCCATTGGTGCTCGCGCTCGACCCGGACGTGCAGGCCACCCTCGCCGAGCCTGCCCCGGATGTGATCGATGCGCTCAATCGCAAGCTCGAAACGATCGAAGCATCAGGTAGCCCCGCCGCACTCTATGTCATGAGACCTGACGGATACACGCTGGCAGCCAGCAACTGGAACACCCAAGGAAGCTTCGTCGGCCAGTATTATGGCTTCCGGTCCTATTTCACGCAGGCCATAGCAAACGGTGAGGGTACCTATTTCGGCATCGGCGTCACCACCGGAAGAGCCGGCTATTTCATCGCCCGTGCTGTCGGAAGCACGCAGCCGGCCGGCGTCGCAGTGGCCAAGATCGAATTCGACGACCTCGAAGCGATTTGGGCCCGAGCCGCCGAGCACATCATGGTGACCGATGAGAATGACATCATCTTCCTCGCCAGCCGGCCCGAATGGAAATACCGCTCGCTTGCGCCGGTCGACGAGACGGCGATCACCCGCATCCAGAGCACCCGGCAGTATGCCGGGACCGAAATCGAACAATTGCGGATGGACGAGCATACACCCGACGGAGATCAGGTCTGGGCTGAGGGCCTGCCGGACAATGGGAGCTTTTTGCGCCAGACTGTCCATATCCCGGAGCTCGGTTGGACGGTAAACCAGCTCACGGACCTCTCGAGCGTCGCTGACGCAAGACGCGACGGCACGATGATCGGCGCAACAGGCTCGGCATTGGTGATCGCCATCCTGTTCTATCTCGCACAGCGTCAACGCAGCCTGGCCATCGAACGAGCCGCAAGGGCCGATCTTGAACAGCGCGTGGCGGAACGCACGAGCGCATTGCGTGAGGTCAACGACACCCTCCATGTCGAGGTCGAGGAGCGTCGCCGCACCGAACGTGAGCTCCGCAGTGCCCAGAACGATTTGATACAGGCCGGAAAACTGGCTGCGCTCGGACAGATGTCCGCCGCCATCGCGCACGAGATCAATCAACCCCTTACGGCGATGCGCACCTATATCGCCACAACGCGGGTTTTCGTGCCGCTGGGCGACCCGGGCGCCATTCTCGACAATCTCGAAAAGGTGGACAATCTCGCTGTACGCATGGGACGGATCACCTCACACCTCAAATCGTTCGCGCGCAAGGAAGGCATGGGGCCGGCCGAAGTGATTTCGGCGGACAGGGCCGTTCACAAGGCTCTCGACCTTGTTGACGTTCAATTGCAGGCCGATGCCATCACGATAAGGAAGTCGATTGTTCCCGCCTTTACGCGCGGAAATGACGTACGGCTTGAACAGGTGATCATCAATCTGGTGCGCAATGCCATCGATGCCGTGCAAGAAGCGCCAGAGCCGGTCGTCGAAGTTTCCATGCATACCGCAAACGGGCGCATCTTCATCGAGGTCAGAGACCATGGTCCCGGCTTTGACCCCGCCATTCTGGAAACGCTGTTCGATCCCTTCGTTACCACCAAGCCATCGGGGGCCGGCCTGGGGTTGGGGCTGACGATTTCCTATGAGATCATCCACGAATTCGGTGGCACGCTCAGGGCCGCAAACCACCCCGAGGGCGGTGCCGTCCTTACAGTGGAACTGGTTGCGGTGGACGAAGCATCGTCGCCATCGCCAACCGAGGTGGCCGATAATGGCTGAACGTCAAACCGTCTTTTTTGTCGACGACGAAGAGCCCATGCGTCATGCCGTCCAGCAATGGCTCGGCGTTGCCGGTCATGATGCACGAAGCTTCGCATCGGGCCAATCGGCTCTTGAGTACATCTCGGCAGGGCTCAACGGTATCGTTCTTACGGACTTGCGCATGCCATCCATGGACGGGATGGAATTGTTGCGACAAATCCTGGAAATCGATCCCGACATACCCGTGATCCTCATGACTGGTCAGGGCGACATCGAAAGCGCCGTGGAGGCGATGCGGATCGGCGCCTATGATTTCATCGAGAAGCCTTTCGATCCTGAGCGCCTCGCCCAGACAGTCCGCCGCGCGACCGAAAAACGTCGTCTAGTATTGGAAAACCGGCACCTGGCCTCGACTGCCCCTTCCGATGGCTTGCGCAACAGAATTCTGGGCACATCGCGCGAGATCGAGCGCCTTCGCGAAGCGGTTTCGGAAATCGCCGCAACCGATGTGAGCGTCGTGCTCTATGGGGAAACCGGATCGGGCAAGGATCTCATAGCGCGATGCCTGCACGAGCTGGGCCGCCGCTCGACCGGCAATTACGTCGCCGTCAATTGCTCGGCCATCCCCGATACCATGGTGGAAACCGAAATGTTCGGGCACGAAGCCGGCGCCTTTACCGGCGCTGCAGGCCGCAGGATCGGCAAGATCGAGCACGCGAACGGGGGCACTCTCCTGCTCGACGAAGTTGAATCGATGCCTTTGACAATGCAGGCCAAGCTGTTGAGAGCGCTGCAGGAACGCGCCATCGAACGCCTTGGATCCAACAGCTCAATTCCTGTCGATTTTCGCACCATCGCTGCCACAAAGCGCGATCTGAAAGCCGAAAGCAACGCAGGTGTCTTTCGCTCGGACCTCTATTTTCGGCTTTCGGTCGTCGAACTCACCATCCCGCCGTTGCGCGACCGGCGCGATGATATTCCGCTTCTTTTCGAATATTTCGCAGGGGAAGCGGCGCGCAGCCACAATCGCGAACCGCGGCCACTCAAAGGAGCCACGCTCGATGCACTGATACGGCATGACTGGCCCGGCAATGTGCGTGAACTGCGAAACGTGGCCGAGCGGCATGCGCTTGGCTTGAGCAGTTTTGCGGCGTCCGATATCGCCCGTCCCATCGAACTTGCTGACATCATGCCCCTCGCCCAGCAGCTCGAGGCCTTTGAGCGTCGTATAATCGAGCGCGCCTTGGCCGACAGCGGCGGCCGTATCAGCGCGGTGATCGAAAAGCTCGGGGTCCCCCGCAGGACGCTCAACGAAAAAATGACGCGACTTGGCATCCGGAGACGGGAGGCCGAAGACCAACATCGGCAATAAATTGCTCGCTGTTACCAAACATCGGCAAATTCTTGCTGACGCCGTTGATTCAAAATAGTCACCCAAAACCCCAATCACTTGAAATGAAAGGATTTTCTGGAATCGAAAAATCATCGCGCTGTTTGGCACAGCGATTGCAGTAAATGCATTACCGGCCATGCAGAGGAAGCGCGGCGGGTGTGGCGACCGGGAGCCCGGCGCTAGAGAGGAACCAGGCAGTCCCACGGGCTGCAATTGGGAGGATACAATGAAACTTCTGACAGCCTGCGCCGTAATCGGCGCGCTGGCGGTGAGCGCGCCCGCGTTCGCCCAACAGCAACTCTCCATCGCAACCGGTGGAACCGGCGGCGCCTATTATCCGATTGGTGGCGGCCTTGCCGAGCTGATCACCGAGAATCTCGAAGGCTACAGCGCTGTTGCCGAAGTTACCGGCGCTTCGGTCGAGAACATGGCTCTGATACAGCAGGGAGCTGCGGACTTCGCAATCGCCCTCGGCGATACCGTCTATCAGGCATATACAGGAACAGGAGCGCTGGAAGGCCGGCAGGTCGATATCCTGTCCCTGGGCGCCCTTTATCCCAACGCAGTGCAGATCGTCGTCCCCGCCGATTCCGACATCGAAGGCCTTTCCGACCTGGTCGGCAAACGCGTTTCGGTCGGCGCGCCCGGTTCGGGCACCGAACTCAACGCCCAGGCTATCCTCAACGCCAATGGCATCACCTATGAGGATCTGGCCGCTGCCCAACGCCTCAACTTCAACGAAACCGCCGATGCCCTGCGCGACGGCGATATCGATGCCGGCATCTGGAGCGTTGGTCCTCCGACGTCTTCGATCATGTCACTGGCCGTGGCCCGCGCAATTCGTTTGATTCCGTTGAGTGAGGATGAAATCGCGGCGGCCAAGGACGTCGAGCCGATCTTTGCCGACTACGTTCTTCCCGCCAACAGCTATGAAGGCGTCGACACTGAAACGCCGACCGTCGGCATCCCCAACGCACTGGTCGTCAGCGCCGGCATGGACGAAGAGCTGGCCTATCAGGTGACCAAGCTTCTGCACGAACAGATCGACTATCTGCGGGCAATCCACCCTGCAGCCAACGACACGACAGTCGAATTCTCTCTGGGTGCAACACCGATCCCGCTGCATCCCGGGGCGATCCGCTACTACGAGGAAGTCGGAGCGGACATTCCCGAAAATGCTCGGCCCTAACGGCACGATGGGTGGGGCGAGCCTGGTGCTCGCCCTGACCCTGTCAACCGCGGCGCTGTGCGATCAAACTACCGGCCTTATGCTGGAAGTTTTCGGGGAAGACGGAGAAACCATCTTTGAGGAGCCGGTCGCAAACGGCTCGCGATGGTGCATTTTCTGGAATCATTCGGTCCAACATTTCCTCGTCCGCGACTGTTTTGTCGCGCGCCAAGGGCAAATGGTACTCGAACGATCCCACCAACCCGATTTTGCAGCAGGGCTGGGCCATATTCCGGGCCGGGGCACCATGATTTCTGCACCCGAGGGCGGATACTGGATCGAAAATATCGACGAGCCCGTGCCCGACAATTGCCTTCGGCTCCGGGTCGGAGCACCAGGGGTCGACCACAGGATCATCCTGAATCAGCGAGACGAGAACTTGTCTGCCATAGCGCCACGGCAAGCCGTGCGCATCGTCCTGAATAGCGCAGGACACGAGGGAGAAAATTCATGCTGAAATCAACCTTCCGGCAGAAGGGCCGATTGGCGCCCGACATTCCGCCGCCGGCCAGTGCCGTGGTCGAGCGCCCCTGGCCCATTCGCCTTGCGGTGATAATTCTGTCGGTCGCTCTGGTGTTGTTTCAGCTCTACACGGCGGGCATCAACCCACTCGGCCTTTTCTATCAGCGTTCGATCCATCTGGGCTTTATCCTGATGATCGCCTTTCTGGTGTTCCCTGTCGCCGGCCCGCACCGTAAGCAAGGCCCAATAGGAGCCCTGATCGACACGGCGTTTTTTGCCCTGGCGATCGTATCGGGCTTCTATATCGCTGTTTTTCTCAACGACATCATCGACAGGGCCGGGTTCTGGAGTTCGACCGACGTCACCGTGGGCGTAATCGCGGTTATCACCCTGCTCGAAGCGAGCCGGCGCGTGGTGGGCAAAGGCATTACCATTATCGGTATCGTCTTCATCCTCTATGCCATGGCTGGCCCCAATGGTCCCTTGCCATGGCTGGGCGACATCATGCCCGGCATTCTCAGTCACCGGGGCTATCCCATCGATCGCCTGGCAGCACAGCTCTATCTCGGACAGGAAGGGATTTTCGGGCTCCCGCTTGGTGTTGCCGCAACCTACGTCTTCATTTTCGTGCTGTTCGGTGCCGTGCTTGAAGTCACCGGGGCCGGCCAGTTCTTCATCGAACTTGCCTATGCCGCAACCGGACGCCGCCGGGGCGGACCGGCCAAGGCAGCGGTCGTTGCGTCAACGGCGATGGGTTCGATCTCGGGTTCGACAATTGCCAATGTGGTCACCACCGGGCCCTTCACCATCCCACTGATGAAGCGCCTTGGATACAAGCCGGCTCAGGCTGGCGGCATCGAGGCAGCCGCTTCAACCGGTGGACAGATAACACCGCCGCTGATGGGCGCCGGGGCGTTCCTGATCGCCGAATACACGGGGGTTCCCTACCTTCACATCGTTCTGGTCTCAATCTTTCCGGCATTTCTCTATTTTCTCACGGTCTATCTGTTCGTCCACATCATCGCCATCAAGCAGAACATGAAAGGAATGTCGGCCAGCGAATTGCCTTCAGTGCGCGAGGTGATGAAGAATGGCTGGCACTTCATGGTGCCACTCGCGATCCTGATGTACTTGCTGATCCTTGGCATGTCGCCAATGCGGGTTGGCTTTTGGGCCGTTATTTCGGTGCTGATCGTCGCTGTCCTCAAGGGAAGCTACGACTGGCTGCGTTTCGCACCGCGCGAGAATGGCACCGAACGGCCCGCGATTGGTGAGGCTCTCAGGCTAGGAGGGCTGAAGCTGGTTGAGGCCTGCGAGGTCGGCGCGCGCAACGCCCTGACAGTTACGATTGCCTGCGCCATCGGCGGAATTATCGTCGGCATTATCGGCCTGACCGGGCTGGGCCTGAAATTCACCTCGATGATGCTCGCTTTCTCTGGCGGATACGTACTGCTGGCCCTCCTGCTCGTGCTTATCGCCAGCCTGATCCTCGGCTTCGGTCTGCCGGTCACCGCAGCCTATATCGTGATCATCATCCTGGTGGGGCCAGCCCTCAATCAGGAGTTCGGCATTCCGTTGCTGATCGTGCATCTTGTGGTGTTCTGGTATTCACAGGACTCCAATGTAACACCACCGGTCGCGCTAGCCGGTTTTGCAGCGGCAGCAATAGCACGAAGCGGGCCGATGGAGACCAGTATTCAGGCCTGGAAGTTCGCCAAGGGCCTCTACATCATTCCCATGTTCATGGTGTTCAACCCAGAAATCATCATAGGTGGACCACTTCCCACTGTCGTCTGGAACGGCGCCTTGGCGCTGGTCGGCACCGTGGCGTTTGTTGCTGTGCTCGAAGGGTTTTTCCAGACCCGGATGCATCTCATTCTCAGAATGTTCCTCTGCCTGGGCGGCATTGGATGCCTGTCTCCCTATCCGGCGGCCGAGATTGCCGGGTTCCTGGGCTGCATTGCGATCCTGGGACACAATACCTGGCTGGCTTGGCGCAACGACCGGACCAATCCGCAGCCCGCATGAAAAGAGCCCCGGCGACGGCCGGGGCTCCACTCTCTTCCTGGAAAATACCCACCGCCGGCCAATGCCGCGGCGCGTGTTTCCTATCGGTTCAAGCGATTGTCTATAAGATTATCGACAACCGCTGGATCAGCAAGCGTTGACGTATCCCCCAGCGCACCGAAGTCGTTTTCGGCAATCTTGCGCAGGATACGGCGCATGATCTTGCCGGATCGCGTCTTGGGGAGGCCCGGGGCGAACTGAATGCAATCGGGCGAGGCGATCGGCCCGATGTCCTTGCGAACCCAGTTGCGCAGTTCAACCCTGAGGTCGTCGCTGTCTTCTTCTCCCGCCATGAGGGTCACATAGCAATAGATGCCCTGCCCTTTGATCTCGTGCGGATAGCCAACCACCGCGGCTTCGGAAACTTTGGGATGGGCGACCAGCGCACTCTCGATCTCGGCAGTGCCCAGACGGTGGCCAGAGACGTTGAGCACATCGTCGACCCGCCCGGTTATCCAGTAGTAGCCATCCTCATCGCGCCGAACGCCATCGCCCGTGAAATAAAGCCCCTTATAAGTCGAAAAGTAGGTTTCGACGAACCGCGCGTGGTCGCCCCAAATGGTGCGTGCCTGCCCGGGCCAGCTATCGGCTATGGCCAGAACGCCTTCCGCCCTGGTCTCTTCTATCACTTTGCCCTCAGGCGTCAGAACGAGCGGATCGACACCGAAAAACGGCTTTGTCGCAGACCCCGGTTTGGTCGCGATGACCCCGGGAAGCGGCATGATCATCGAGGCGCCGGTTTCGGTCTGCCACCAGGTATCGACGATCTCGCACCGGCCCCGACCGACATTTTTGTGATACCACTGCCAAGCCTCAGGGTTGATCGGTTCGCCCACCGTTCCGATGAGACGCAACGATGAAAGATCGGCCTTCTCGACGTGCTCGACACCGGCGCCCATGAGTGCGCGAATGGCTGTGGGGGCAGTGTAAAAGATGTTGACCTTCTGCCGATCGACGACCTGCCAGAACCGCGACGGGTCGGGCCAATTGGGAACGCCCTCGAACATCAGCGAGGTGACGCCATTGGCCAGTGGCCCGTAAACGATATAGCTGTGCCCGGTCACCCAGCCCACATCGGCCGAACACCAATAGACGTCGTCTGGCCGCGGATCGAAGATCATTTCATGGGTTAGCGACGCCCAGACCAGATACCCGCCAGTCGTGTGCAAAACGCCCTTGGGCTTGCCCGTCGAACCGGAGGTATAAAGGATAAACAGCGGGTCCTCCGCGTTCATCGGTTCGGGCGCGCAGAACGGCTCCACGCCCGAAGCGGCGTCATGCCACCAGACGTCGCGACCGCCCTTCATCGCAATCGAGCCGCCGGTGTTTTCAACCACGAGAACCTTCGAGACACCAGGACAGTCTTCCAGCGCCTTGTCGACATTGGCCTTGAGCGGGACGGGCTTGCCGCCCCGGCGCCCTTCGTCGGCGGTAATAACGACGGTAGAATCCGCATCGTTGATCCGCCCGGCCAAAGCGTCGGGCGAGAAGCCGGCGAAAACCACCGAGTGTGGTGCTCCGATGCGGGCACAGGCCAGCATCGCATATGTCGCTGCCGGTATCATCGGCAGGTAGATAGTGACCCGATCTCCCTTTTTGACGCCCAGTTCCTTGAGCACGTTGGCAAACCGGCAGACTTCGTCGTGGAGCTGCCGGAAGCTGATGTGCTGAGCACGATCTTGCGGGTTGTCGGGTTCCCAGATCAACGCGGTCTTGTCACCATTGGTCGGCAGGTGCCGATCAATGCAGTTGGCCGAAACGTTGAGAATACCGTCCTCGAACCATTTGATTGACACGTCGGGATAGGCAAAGGTTGTATTTTTGACCTTGGTATAGGGCTCAATCCAGTCGAGACGCTTGCCATGCTCTGCCCAAAAGGCTTCAGGATCGGTCAGCGAGGCCGAATACTTCTCCTGGAAACTCTCCGGCGTGAGCCGTGTATGGCGCGCCATTGGGGCCTGGCTGTTCATATCCATCCTCCTAAATGGCGAGGTATTCTTGCCGCAACTCGGCGTTGTCGAGCACTTCGCGAGCGCTCCCCGAAAATGCCACCTCGCCCGTATCGAGGATAACGGCCCGATCGGCCAGCTTGAGGGCCGCAATCGCGTTCTGCTCCACGATAATGGTTGTGATGCCCAGTTCCTTGATCTCGTGCAGGATGGTTTCGATTTCCTGGACGATAACCGGCGCGAGTCCTTCATAAGGCTCATCGAGCAACAGGAGCTTGAGGTCTCTGGCCAAGGCCCGGGCAATGGCGAGCATTTGCTGCTCCCCACCCGACAGCGTCGTGCCCTCCTGCCGGCGGCGCTCGGCAAGGCGAGGGAAATGGCCGTAAATGCGATCGAGGTCCCACCCGGCACCCGGCGCCACCTGGGCAAGAGCAAGATTTTCTTCAACCGACAGCCCCTGAATGATCCGCCGATCTTCCGGGACCAGCTGGATACCGGACCGGGCCGCTTCAAAGGCCTTCATGCCATGGATGGGCTGGCCGTCGAGCCAAATCTCCCCCTGATGCACACTGGGATTGTCGAGCCGCGCAATGGTACGCAGCGTCGATGTCTTGCCCGCGCCATTGCGCCCCAGTAGCGCCAGAATTTGCCCATACGGCACCTCGAAGGTCACCCCCTGGACGATGTAGCTCTCGCCATAATAGGCGTGGACGTCCTTGACCGAGAGAAAGGGTGAATCGGCAGGGACGGCTGCTTCCGGCTTCATGTTTGTCGAGACGGCGTTCATCAATGCGCTCCTCCCAGATAAGCTTCCTGCACGCGTGGATCGCCGCGCACATCCTCTGGCAAACCCTCGGCAATGATCCGGCCTCCGGCCAGCACCGAAATCCTGTCGGCCAGCGAAAAGACGACGTGCATATCGTGCTCGATGATCACCTTGGTCATGCCGCGGCTCTTGATCTTCTTGAGCAGTTCGATTGTCGTGTTGGTGTCATGACGGCTCATTCCCGCCGTCGGCTCGTCCAACAACAGCAGACGCGGCTTCTGGATGAGGCACATCGCCAGTTCCAACCGCCGTTTGTCGCCGCGCGACAGGGAGCCCGCATGGGCACCGCGCCGCTCGACCAATCCGACGTCTTCAAGCGTCGCTTCGGCCTCCTGGCGCAATGCTGTCTCTCGCTCGAAGGGCTTGGCCAGATTGATTTTGAATGCACCGTCGCGCTTTGCGAACGCCGGCGTCATGACATTCTGGAGAACGGAAAGATCGGAAAAGATTTCCGGTGTCTGAAACACGCGGCTGACACCCAACTGATTGATTTCATGTGGCTGCTTTCCGGTCAGCACGGTGCCGTCGAACACCACGGCGCCGCTGGTGGGCGGAATGCGCCCGATGATGACATTGAGCAAAGTCGATTTGCCGGCCCCGTTCGGGCCGATGATCGCGTGGGTCTGGCCCTCCTCGACCTGCAGGTCGATATCGGCAAGAGCATGCAGACCACCGAAATTCTTGTGCACATCGGCGACATGCAGAACGACGTTTTTATTGGTTTCCATGACCAATCTCCTATTCTGCTGCGGATGTGCTGAGTTTGGCCGGCGTCTCTTGGTGCTTGCGGCGGTTGCCGAACATCGAGCGGATGCGACGGACACCTTCCATGATGCCGCCCGGAAGGAACACGACCACCAGTACGAAGACCAGTCCCTCCGTCAGCTTCCAGCCCTCGCCCACGAATTTCGACGCCACCGTGACTGCAAAGTCCTGAATTCCGTCGGGCATCCAGTCGAAATAGAACTGAAGGATACGATCGTTGTAGGCCGAGAAGATGTTTTCCATGAATTTGATCAGCCATGCCCCGATGACCGGGCCGATCAACGTGCCAACCCCGCCGAGAATGGTCATCAGCACCACCTCACCCGAAGCTGTCCATTGCATGCGCTCGGCACCGGCCAGCGGATCGGTTACCGCCAGCAGACCACCGGCCAAGCCGGCATACATGCCGGAAATAACGAAGGCGGCCAACGTATAGGGGCGTGTATTCACGCCAGTATAGGACAGCCGCGTCTGGTTGGATTTGACCGCGCGCAACATCATTCCGAAAGGCGAGGTGAATATCTTCTGGGCGATGAAGAATACCACCAGCAGGATCACGGCACAGAGATAAAATCCCCCCATGCCTCCCAAGGTGTTGCCCAGAAGGCTTGGTGAAGGAATTGCCGATGACGTCCCGACGGCAAAGAGGGTGTCGAGCACGCGCGGGTCCGAGCCAGCAAGTTGCAACGCCGTTTCGCCGTTGGTGATGGGCGTGAGCACCGAATAGGCAAGGTTATAGCTCATCTGGGCAAACGCCAGGGTCAGGATTGAAAAGTAGATGCCCGAGCGGCGCAGCGACACAAACCCGATGACCAGTGCAAAAACGCCAGCCATGACGATGGCGAAAATCAGCGCCGGAATGGCATCCATCGACAGCAGCTTGAAAGACCAGACTGCCGTATAGGAGCCGACCCCCAGAAAGGCCGCATGGCCAAAGCTGAGATATCCAGTGAGACCAAACAGAATATTGAAGCCCACCGCAAAGATCGCAAAGATCGTGAATTGCTGCATGAGCCCGGGATAGGCCGCCCCTAACGGCTGAAGCCAGATCGGCATGGTGAGAACCACCAGCGAGAAGACGGCAAGGGTGACGTACTCGTTCCTTGGGAGTCGAAAGAAATCCATCTCAGGCCTCCATCACGCCACGGCGGCCCAGCAGACCACGGGGACGAACAAGCAGAATGATCACAGCCACCGCATAGATGATGATCTGGTCGATACCGGGAATGATGGCCTTGATTGCCGTCATTGATGCAAAGGACTGCAGGATGCCGAGCAGGAAACCGGCTGCGACAGCGCCGGGCAGCGAGCCCATCCCACCAACCACGACGACCACGAACGAAAGCACCAGGAAATCCATGCCAAGGCTGTAATTGGGCGGCAGCAGCGGCGTATACATGGCGCCTGCCAGCCCCGCCACCACCGCCGCCAAACCAAACATGATCGTAAAGCGGCGATCGATATTGATCCCGAGTAACCCGACGGTTTCGCGGTCAGCCATGCCCGCACGGACCACCATACCGAAGGTCGTGAAGCGCAGGAATGCGAACACTGCAGCCAGAACGGCGAGCGAAAAGCCAAGATAGACCAGCCGCCAAAGCGGATATGTGACCGCGCCCGCCTGCATTCCGAAAAGGACACCCACGTCGGTGGCGCCCCGCAGGTCGGACGGAATGGGTTGCGGCCATGGATTGGGACCGAAAAACGCCTTGACCACTTCCTGCAGGACAATGGCCAAACCAAAGGTCACCAGGATCTGTTCGGCATGCGGGCGTTTGTAGAAATGCTTGATCAGCCCCCGTTCCATCGCCACGCCGATGATCAGCATGACAGGAATGGCCAGAAGAATCGAAAAAGGCACCGAATAATCAACGAGTACCGCGCCGAAATCGCCGAACCAGGTTTCGGCCATCGGCGTGCGAATTTCGAGAGGAGCCCCCCAGGGCGAAAGCTGGGTTTCGTCGATCGTGACGCTTTCCATCGTAATCAGGGCACGGAACGTGACCGCGCAGAAGGCGCCGAGCATGAACAGCGCGCCGTGAGCGAAATTAACGACACCCAAAGTGCCGAAAACCAGAGTGAGACCCAAGGCGATCAGGGCGTAAGCGCCGCCCTTGTCCAGCCCGTTGAGCAATTGCGCGAGAATCGCATCCATCGATTTGGCTCCAGATGTAGGTTTGTCCGGCCACCGCGGCGGCCGGACATGCAAACCACCGTCAGTGCGGCATCAGCACATTTGCGGGTCGGCCGAGCCCAACTCCCCGCCGAAGATCGACGGATCGTAGGTGACGCTGTCACGCGAGGCGGTATTCACCACTTCGAGAAGGTCAAACTCGTTGGATGGCTGCTCCTTGCCCTGAACGACCAGAACGTCCTTGAAGCACTGGTGATCGGACCCACGATAAAGGGTCGGACCATTGCCCATGCCGTCGAACTCGAAATCTTCAAGCGCGGCAATGACCTCGGGCGGATAGAATGTACCGGCCCGTTCCACGGCATCCGCATAAAGCAGCGTCTGGACATATGCGGTATGCGCCGCCTGACTGGGGGGCGACCCGAATTTGGCGCCGAATGAAGCGGTAAAGGCTTTCGAGCCTTCATCCTGCATGCTCCAGTACCAGTTCGACGTGCCGTAAACGCCCTGCATCGCCGAGCCGGCACCAGCCGCCATGAGATCGGAAACCAGCGGAAGGACCAACTGGAAATCCTTGCCGTTGGCCTGACGGTCGCGAAGACCGAACTGGGTCGCCTGGGTCAACGAGTTGATGCCGTCAAACCCGTAGTGATTGAGAATCAGAACGTCGGCGCCAGAGTTGAGGACTGGCGTGATATACTGGCTGAAGTCACCAGCGCCCACCGGCGTCCGGACCGTTTCGACGGTCTCCCAACCAAGCGCTTCGGTCGCGGCGATCATCGATTCTTCTTGCGTCCAGCCCCAGGTGTAGTCGGCGGTCAGATGATAGGCGCGGCGATCATTGCCATAGGCAGCACCCAGTTGCGGCCCCAGACCAACACCCGATTGATAGGCATTGAAGAAATGGCGGAAGCCGTATTTGCGCTTGTCTTTGCCCGTCGTGTCGTTGGAATGGGTCAAGGCCGCCATGAAGATGATGCCCATGTCCTGGCAAAGGCTTTGCACAGCGATGGCAACGCCGGACGACGAACCGCCGGTAATCATAACAGCGCCATCGCGCTCGATCATGCGGCGGGCCGATTCACGGGCGGGATCGGACTGGGTCTGGGTGTCGCCGGTCACGTACTCGACGCGCTTGCCCAAAATTCCGCTTCCGGTAAGGGTCTTGGATGAAAAATGCGGGATCAGACCGCCATCGCCCTCGCCGTTAAGATGCTCGACCGCCAGCTGATAGGCCCTGAGTTCATCGGCGCCTTCGTCGGCATAAGCGCCGGTCTGGGGTACGTTGAAACCCAAGGTAACGGTATCACCGGTCGGCGCGTTGCAAAATTCCTGCGCCCAAGCCGCCTTGGACAGAATGAGGGGGGAAACCCCCGTCGCCAGGATGCCAGCCATGCCCGTCTTGACGACGCGACGACGGCTGATTCCGCGTTTCAAATCGCTCATTAATCTCCTCCTTTGGTGCGGCGGGCCATACCTCCATATGTCCCAAATCCACCGCCGAAGTATCGAGTGCCGTTAATGCAAGAGCAATATACTATTGTAATTAATAAGAAATTTTGTAAAGCTTTGACCAATTAGCGCCCATATTATGTCAAACAGTTGACAAGCGAGGACGGGATGCGAGCGCCAATCGGGCTTCGAATAAGGACACGCCGCAAGGGTTTGCGACTTTCCCAGGCCGCACTGGCACGCAGCGTCGACGTCTCGCCCAGCTATCTCAATCTCATCGAAGCCAACAAGCGCCAGGTTGGCGGCACGCTGCTCCAACGCATCGCGGCTGAGCTCGACATTCCCATTGATGAGCTTACGGGCGAATCCGAGCACCGACTTATCCATGAGCTTGTCGAGACCTTCGCCGACCCGGCCCTTGCCGATGTCGGCCTTGGCATGGAGACGGCCCGCAGCCTGGTTGCAACGCAACCCGACATCGCTCGCATCATTGCAAAACTCTATCGGGCCTATATGGCAGCCTCGGCGAGCGCTGACGCTTATGCCAACCGACTGAGGGCAGATCCCCTGCTCAGCCAGCTCCTCCATCAGGTTCTATCGGGCATAACCGCCGTCAGATCCTCAGCTGAAATTCTTGAAGATGTGGATGACCTCAGCAGCGCCGAACGTGCGCAATTTGTCTCCTCGATCTCAAAGGAAACCCGTGGACTGTCCGCTGTGGCACAGAACCTGATCGGACAGTTCGACCACGCGAGCACTGTCAGCAAATCCGCATCTGTGCGGCGCGAGCTCGATGACATGATTTTCGCGGCCCGCAATTATTTCCCGGCACTTGAGCACCGAGGGGCGGAAATAGCCCGGGACATGCAGTCGTCAGGCGCATTGGGAGAAGCGGCGATCGCCCATCATCTCGCAGCCGTCCATGGTGTCCATGTCGAGCGAAACGCCAGGCCGAATTCAGGGCGGGCCTTTGGTCATGATGCTGAGCGGGGCGTCTTGTGGTTCCGAAACACCGTGCCGCAATCAACCCGCCAGTTTCAAATGGTTCGGCTAATCTCGGAACTGACCAGCGACGACGAATTGACCGAAGCGGTCAAGGTCCCTCACCTCTCCTCGCAGACGGCCCGCCACCTAGCCCGCTCCTATCTAGCTTCTTATATCGCCGGTGCGGCGCTGTTCCCCTACGAGCGGTTTCTCGATGACGCGGAAACGCTCCGCTATGACGTCGAGGCGCTGAGCGAACGCTACAATGCCAGCTTCGAGCAGATCGCCCACCGGCTCGTAACACTGCGCGCGGAGGGAGCGGAAGGCGTGCCTTTTGGCTTCCTGCGTTCCGATCCGGCCGGGCGTCTGACCAAACATTTCCCTCTTCCCGGCCTTTTGTTGCCCCATACCGGGCACGCTTGCCCCCTTTGGGCGCTGTACGGTGCGTTCAGGTCTTCGGGTCAACTGGTGCGGCAAGTCGTTCGTTTTTCCGACGGGTCCCGATTTCTTTTCGTGGCCAAAGCGGTTTCGCGCCGCGCTTCCGGCTTTGCAGACCAGGCCCTACCCCATTCGATCCTGCTTGTTACCGACATTCTGCATGCCGACCGCACTGTCTATGCCGACGGGCTGGACCTTGGCGACGCCGATGCCGACGTGCCGGTTGGACCAACCTGCCGCCTGTGTACGCGAACCGACTGCGTCAGCCGCGAGGAGGCCCCTTTCGCTCCAGGCGACGAACCCACGCTGAGCACAGCCAAAGCCTAACCCCCAACACGCGGGGGCTTGGCGAATGACGGCAATTGCGGTTATGTGAATATGAGTCCCGAGGAGGAAGGGGCTCGGAGGGGGAGTTTTGGCGATCGATATTCTCATTGCAGAAGACGAGCCGAGCATCCTTGAAGCACTTGATTTCGTTCTGAAAAGAGCGGGATGGACGATCAGTGCTGTCATGGATGGCCAAGCCGTCATGGACGCCGTTCGGCGAGAGCGCCCGCGTGTACTGGTCCTCGATATCATGCTGCCAAAACGCAGCGGATTTGAGGTTCTCAAGCAAATCCGGGCCGACCGGAGCACGGCTGATCTGCCCGTTCTCGTCCTGACCGCCAAAGGCCAACAGCAGGACCGGCGCATTGCCGAGGAGCTTGGAGCCAACAAATTCGTCACCAAACCCTATTCCAACGCCGATGTCGTCGATGCAGTGCGCAGCTTGCTTGGCGCGCCCGCCAACGACCCGCAACCCAGTTGAAGATCACGGGCCATGACACGGCGTAAGATCATTGGCGCGTCGCTGTTTTTCACGCTGTTCGGAGCGATGGCGACCCTGCCCCCACTGATCTTGCTGTTCAGGTTCGACGGATTTGTCGCCGGGGTCCCCGTAGCAACGCTTTTCCTGTTCGGCCTGTGGGTGTTTCTCGTTATCGGCGCCGCATGGTTCGGCTACGCGCTACCGCGCGATGAACCGCATCAATTGCCGGGCGAGGAGCGCCGATGACGCTGACGGCCGACCTCGTCATTGCGACTGCCGTGGCCTATGTCGGACTTTTGTTCGTTATCGCCTATCTTGGCGACCGGCACACGCGGAGCCGAAGCGGCGGATTTTTGCGCTCACCCTTCGTCTATACGCTTTCGATTTCGGTCTACTGTACGAGCTGGACCTTCTACGGCGCCGTCGGCACGGCAGCCCGTAACGGCTTGGAATATCTTACAATTTATCTGGGGCCCACTATCGTCTTCATTGGATGGTGGTTCATTCTCAGGCGCCTGGTCCGCATCAGCCACGACCAGCGCATCACTTCGATTGCCGATCTTTTGTCATCGCGCTTTGGAAAATCGAGCACCCTGGCCGTGCTCATAACCGTATTGGCCGTAATTGCCATCGCGCCATATATCGCCCTGCAACTCAAGGCCATAACCTCATCGATCGAGGCCATTGCCGGATCGTCCGAATTTGGACGCGGCAGTCTGGCGGGTTGGGATGAGGTCGGGCTGGCATTTGGCGTGGCCGCAGGCATGGCCATATTCACAATTCTTTTCGGCACCCGCAATGTGGATGCCAAGGAACAACACCACGGCGTGGTGGCCGCCATTGCCTTCGAGGCCGTTGTCAAACTCACGGCGCTGCTCGCCGTCGGCGTGTTCGTCGTCTATGTCGGCGGCGGTATGGATACCATCTTTGCCAATGCCGAGACGGCGGGACTGAATATCCATGCCGGCGACACTTTTGGCGACCGCTGGATTTCCATGATGGTTCTGGCCGCGGCGGCGATCATATGCCTGCCACGACAATTCCAAGTCACCGTTGTCGAAAACTCGGACGAAAAACACCTGCGCACTGCGAGTTGGGCGTTTCCGGCCTATATGCTTGCAATGAGCCTGTTTACACTCCCTATCGCATTGTTCGGGCTTACGTTTATGCCGGTCGGCTCGAACCCCGACATGTTCGTGCTCACGCTCCCACTTGCACAGGGTCAGGATGCGCTAGCACTGTTTGCGTTCATCGGCGGGTTTTCCTCGGCAACCTCGATGATCATCCTTGAATCCATCGCGCTTTCGATCATGGTCTCCAACCACATCGTCGTGCCCATCATGCTGCGACTGACCTCGGGTGACGGGATCGGCGATGGACAGGGCGTGAGGCGGTTGATCCTCAATGCGCGGCGCCTTTCAATCATGCTTATCCTGTTGCTGGGGTTCGCTTATTTCTATCTCACCCGCGGGTCAGACGCGCTGGCGCCGATCGGATTGATCTCGTTTACCGGCGTCGCGCAATTCCTTCCGGCCATACTTGCGAGCCTTTTCTGGCGTGATGCTTCAACAAAAGCTGCCATCTGCGCGATAGCCGTGGGTTTTGTGGTCTGGCTCTGGTCGAGCTTCATGCCGTCCTTTGCCTCCTCAAGTCCACTTGTTGCCTCGGTGATGGCCAATGGACCATGGGGGATTGACTGGCTGCGCCCACAAGGCCTGTTCGGCTTTGACGATCTCGATCCTCTCACCCACGCGGTATTCTGGAGTCTGTTCCTCAACACAACGGTTTTGATCCTGGGCTCACTTATGACGAACCAGTCGGCCCTCGAACATGTCCAGGCTGCACTGTTTCTCAATGTTTTCCGGCGCACCAGCAACGAGGCGAGCCCGATCCGTGGATCGGCGACGGCGGACGACCTGTTTCTTGTCGCGCGTCGCGTTTTGGGCCACGAGCGCGCCGTGGCACTGTTCTCCGAAGAGGCAAAGCAGGCGCGGATGCCATGGACGACGCTGGAACCGAGTTCGTCGTTCATCCGGCGGCTGGAGCGCGAAATGGCCGGGTCGATCGGCGCTGCATCGGCCCATGTCATGTTGTCCAAAGTGGTCTCGGGCGATTCCATCTCGCTTGAGGAGGTCATGCAGATGGCCGACGAAACCCAGCAGGCCATCGAATATTCCCAGGAGCTGGAAAAGACCTCCACCCAGTTGCGGGCAACCGCAGAAAAGCTCGAGGAAGCCAACCGGCAATTGCGTAAAGTGGACCTGCAGAAGGATGAATTTCTGAGCCAGGTGAGCCACGAGGTGCGCACGCCGATGACCGCGATCCGGGCCTTTTCCGAGATCCTGCTCGACGACGAGGAACTCGACGACGCCTCCAGGGCCAAATTCGTGTCGACCATTCACAAGGAAAGCCTGCGCCTGACCTCCCTGCTCGATGAGATTCTCGATCTTTCAGCATTGGAACGCGGTGAGCGCGCCTGGGAGAACCGCCCCATTGATGCAGAAGAATCGCTCGATCAGGCGCTTCGGGTCTGCGATGCACTGGCGCGCCAGAGCAATACGCAGGTCAAGATCGGAACCAGGGCCTCGGCCGCCTACGTGCGATCCGATCCCGACCGCTTGAGTCAGGTGCTCATCAACCTCATTTCCAATGCAATAAAATACAACGGCGCCATCGCTCCGGTTGTCGAAGTGCGCTCGAGGCTCAAGAGGGGCGCCTATATCATCGAAGTCGAGGACAACGGCATCGGGATCGCTCAGGAAGAACAGCCGCGAATCTTCGACAAATTCTATCGCGGGCGGCTGGGCGAAACGGGGCCATATGCCGGTGCGGGGCTGGGGCTACCGATCAGCCGGGAAATCATCTCAAGGATGGACGGTGTGCTTGAACTGGTTTCCACCCGCGAAGAGGGCGCCTGTTTCCGGATCACCCTGCCCCTGATAACCCAAAGCGAGGCCGGTGCTGCGCAATAGGCGGCTCAGTGTGCTGGCAAGACGGCAATGTTGTCGATCAGACGCACACCATCAAGCCAGCCGGCAGCGAGCAGCCGGGCGGGACGATCGAGTTTGGAAACCGGCTCAAGTGTTTCGGCATCGCGCAGTTCGAGATATTCGACTTCGGAATAGCCCGCCGTCAAAAGCGTCGTCTTGGCGGCGTCCGCGGCGGACGAAACCGGCCGTCCCGCCTCAATGGCAACGCCTGCGGCCCTTAACGCCTCGGCCATGGCCGGTGCCTGTTTGCGGGCTGTTTCGCTCAACCTGACATTGCGCGACGACATGGCCAAGCCGTCCGCCTCACGGACGGTGGGCACGCCGACGATTTCGACCGGAATATCGAGATCGCACGCAAGACGGCGAATGACGCTGAGTTGCTGATAGTCCTTCTCGCCGAAAAATGCGGAATCAGCCTGGGTCTGAAGCAACAGCTTGGTGACCACCGTCGCAACGCCCTCGAAATGTCCGGGGCGGTACGCGCCGCAAAGACCTTCGCTCAACCGGGAAACCGAAACCTTGGTGGCAAAGCCCTCTGGGTACATTTCCGCGATGTCGGGCGCGAAAAGCATATCCACATGCTCGGCTTCAAGCCGCGCGCTATCCGCGGCTTCATCACGCGGATATCTGGCCAGATCCTCAGCATTGTTGAACTGGCTGGGATTTACGAAAAGCGTGACGATGACGCGCTTGGCCCTGCCCTTGGCGGCCCGGACGAGCGAGAGATGTCCTTCGTGCAAGGCGCCCATCGTGGGCACCACGGCAATGTTGTCGCCGGCTGCGCGCCAATGGCCAATTTGCGCCCGAATCTCGGCAACGCTACGAACGATCAGCATGCTCATCCAGCATCCGGAACGCTGGCCGGCACATCGCCGAATACGTGCTCGGCGGCCGGAAAACGGCGCGACCGGACATCTTCGGCATAGGCTGAGATGGCACGGTCTGCATCATCCGCCAATTGAGCGTAGCGTTTTACGAATTTGGGCCTGAAATCGGCGAAAATGCCAAGCATGTCGTCAACGACCAAAATCTGTCCGTCGCATGCTGCCGAGGCGCCAATCCCGATAGTCGGAATGTCAATGTCCGAGGTGATACGCCGGGCCAGGATATCGGGCACCTTTTCGATGACCACGGCAAAAGCGCCGGCCTCTGAAACGGCCTGCGCATCGCGCAGAATCGCATGGGCATTGGCGCCCCTGCCCTGCACCTTATAGCCACCGATGGTATGGACGGACTGAGGCGTCAGCCCGACATGGGCCATGACCGGAATCGAACGGCGCGTCAAAAAAGCGATGGTTTCGGCCATATGCACTCCACCCTCGAGCTTGACGGCGTCGCACCCGGTTTCGCGCATCAGCCGTGTGGCATTGCGGAATGCCTGTTCGGGACTTTCCTCATAAGTCCCAAACGGCAGATCGACCACCATGAGTGCCGATTTCAGGCCACGGCGGACGGCCTTGCCATGCATCACCATCATGTCGAGATCGACCCCGAGCGTATTGGGCAGACCGTGCAGCACCATGCCCACGCTGTCGCCGACCAAAACGAGATCGCAATGGCTGTCAACGAGTTGCGCGATAGGCGTTGTATAGGCCGTGAGGCACACAATGGGCTCACCGCCTTTCCGTGCCAGAATGCCCGGCGGGCTCTGGGGTGGTTTGGGTGCCTTGCCATAGGTCATAAGAGCTCTCCCGCATGCGCCCCGGTTCAAATCCGGATCGTCTGTGCCAGCTATATGGCGGCTCTCCTATCCGATCTCAAGGAAAGCTAAAACCCAGACCTTGGGCTGATTGGAGCCAACCGAGCAGAGACATATGGCTGGACGACCCCGAAATTGCGCACACAGTTAGTCCTGCCCGATAGTTTCGACGGATTCGAGCAGGCGGGAAGCAATCAAAAGGCTGCTACCGGTTGCCAGGATCATCTGGGGAAGGACAAGCCATTCCAACGTCCATGCCGCACCGGAGCGTTCCTGCTCGTGAACGAGAGATTGTGCCATCGTGCCTCCGCTCCCCGCGACATAGCGAGCGAGCGTCACGAGCACTTCGGCGGAAACCGGATTTGATTTGTGCGGCATGGCGGAAGAACTGCCGCCGCCGGCCAGAACGACATCGCCCATGGCATTCTGCGCCATTAGCGCAATATCCTGCCCCATCTTGCCCAGGCTGCCTGAGACGAGGCCGAGCCAGCCGGAAAATTCGACAATGCTGTCGCGCTGATTGTGCCAAGGCTTTTCGGTGATGCCGAGACCTAGTCTCTCTGCCAACGCCCTTGTAACGCGCAGGCCATCTTCTCCGAGCTTTTCAAGAATGCCGACGGCGCCGCCATATTGGACGACAAGCAGACGCCCTTCGATCTCTTTAAGCCGCTGACGATGCCGGGCGAGCGGCGCACTCCAGTCGGTAATCCGGTCAGCAACGGTAATCTCGAGCGCATCCTGCATACGCGTCCGGGCCATGAGCTTGCGGCCGCCGAACCGGTCGGAAAGATACGCAAGAGCCTTTTCAACGGCAGCAATGCGGGTGCCAATGATTGCCGTTATCGACTTGAGACGAACAACCAGGCTCGTGTCGACCACGTCCTGACTGGTCGCCCCGAAATGCAGTGATCGGGCAGCCTGGCCACCCAGCGCGCTGCGCATCTGCCTGACCATTTCGGGAGCAACCACGCCGTCCCGTCCCAACCCCGATTTGAGCCCCTCGAAATCTGCTCTGTATCTGGTTTCCAGCCCGGCGATCATCTCCGCATCGGCTTGCGCAATGACCCCGCATTCGGCCTGCGCCGCGGCCAGCGCTATTTCGAAGGCCACCATAGCCTCGACGTCAGCCTGGGCCGAGAGCAGTCCAACCAGTTCGGGATCACCGAACAAGCCGGACAGGATCGGATGATCGAAAGGGGAAAGAGACATCAGACGTCCAGAAAGACCGTTTCGTTTTCACCCTGAAGGTAGATGTCGAAGGTTACGATATTGCCGTCTCGCCGGCCGATCAGGGTTTTATCGCGACCGATCATGCGGGCTTTGGCCAGAACAGGGTCGCTTTGGTTCGCCTGTTCCTCGTCGGAGAAATACATTCGCGTCTGCAGCCCCACATTAATGCCGCGCGCCACGATCCAGAAGGTAATGTGCGGCGCCATGAACCCGCCGCTTGCAAGGGGAACTTGCCCAGGCTTGATGGTGTCGAACGAGAATTCGCCACTGGACCCAGCAGGTTGCCGCCCCCAGCCCGAAAAATTGGGATCAACGCCAGAGCGGTGTTCCATGGGGCTGTTGTAGATGCCGTTGGCATCGGCCTGCCAGATTTCGACGACACAGTCGCCAACCGGATTGCCACCGCCATCGATGACCCGGCCCGTGACCTTGATGCGTTCGCCTTTGACCCCGTCGGACACGACCCTCAGACCAAGGTCTTCCGGGATCACGCCTCCGATATCGTATTCATTGGGAGTCATCCCGATGTGAACGTAAGGGCCAGCCGTCTGGGAGGGCGTTTCCTTGAGGTAATCGAGCGGCTTTGACATCAATTGCCCTCCTTGCGGTTTTCAAAGAAGGTCGAGCGGCGGCCCCGAAGCACGATATCGAAGCGATAGGCACGAAGATCCATGGGGATCGTGTTGTTCATGTCGAGCCGCGCGACCAGCCGGTCGATCGCATCGGGATCGCTGATCGTGTTGACGATGGGGCAAATCTTGATGAGCGGATCGCCCTCGAAATACATCTGGCTGACGAGGCGCTGGGCAAAACCTGTGCCGAACAGCGAGAAATGGATGTGGGCCGGACGCCAGTCATTGACCCCATTGGGCCAGGGATAGGGGCCGGGCTTGATGGTGCGGAACCAGTAATATCCATTGTCATCGGTGATCGTGCGCCCGAAGCCGCCGAAATTGGGATCGAGCGGCGCGCGGTAGCCCTCGCGCTTGTGACGATAGCGCCCGCCCGCATTGGCCTGCCAGAATTCGACGAGTACATTGGGGACGGGTTTGCCGTTCTGGTCAATAACCCGGCCATGAACGACGATGCGCTGGCCGATGGCTTCCTCGCCGGGCTTGGCGTAGTTGATGATCAGGTCGTTATCGTATTCCCCCAGCATGTTGTGGCCGAAAGCCGGGCCGGTTTTTTCGCTCAGCGTGCTGGAAAAGCTGATCAGCGATTGTTTGGGCGCGCGCAGAACCGAGGATTTGTATCCTGGCGCAAAGGCGGGCGGGTGCTGGGAATGGTCCCGTTCCATAAAGGCGCCGGCCTCTGCGCGCGAATTGCTCAAACGGTCACTCATCCTTGTCTCCCTTCATGCGCGCAAGAGCCTGCCGGGCCAGCTTTATCGCATGGTTTGCAGTGGGAACGCCCGCGTAAATTGCAACATGAAGCATGATCTCGCGGATATCGTCCTCTGTTGCACCGGTGCGCACGGTCGCTTCGATATGCATCACCATTTCATCATAGTGACCCAGACCGGCCAGAAGCGCGATGGTGACGATAGAACGCTGGCGCTTGTCCCAATTGTCGCGCGACCAGACATGCCCCCAGGCTGCCTCGGTGATGAGGTCCTGAAACGGGCGCTCGAAGTCGGTCGTGGCTGAGACTCTCTTGTCAACATAGCTTTCGCCAAGCACGCTGCGGCGCGTTGCCATGCCCTGGCTGTGGCGGGCCGTTGGGCCTTTGTTCTGCGTCACTGCGCATGCTCCTTTTTTGTAACCCGTTCGACCAGCGCAGCAATGGCCGCAGCAACCGGTTCGGGCGTTTCGATGCAGGGCAGATGGCCCGCACCCTCTATGATCCGAAAATCGCTATCGGGGATGGTATCGGCAAAACCGCGCACAAGTTCGGGCGGCGTCGCGCCATCCTCCGACCCCACCAGAACCGAGGTGGGAACCGAAATGGATGCCGTGTCCGCGCGCCTGTCAAATCCGGCAATCGCAGCGCAGGTTGCCAGATACCCTTCGACAGGCTGCCGCTCGAACATGGAGCGGGAGACGCTGAAAAGCGGATCGCCCGAGGTTCGGAAGCGCTTGCTGAACCAGCGCTCCATGATGCCATCAGTGACCGACGCCAGCCCGTCGCGGGCGATGGTCTCGATGCGCTGGTTCCAGAAATTGGGCTCACCGATTTTCGCGGCCGTATCACAAAGGACGAGCCCGGACACGAGGTCGGGCCGCTCGAAATAGAGCTGCTGGGCGACCTGACCACCGACCGAAAGCCCGCAGATAACGGCTTTCGATATCGCCAGAGCGTCGAGAAGGCCTGCAAGGTCGCCCGAGTGATCGGCGACCGAATAGGGCGTTTGACCCAATGACGAGAGCCCGTGGCCGCGCTTGTCGTAAACGACAACGCCCAGATCGGCATCAAGCGCAGCAATCACGGCGTCCCAGATGCGGAAGTCGGTGCCAAGGGAATTGATGAACACGATCGTGGCGGCGCCATTTGCGGCCGCGCGCGCGCGATAGTGCAGGACAATGTCGCCGACTTTGATGCAGTCCATGAGGTTCCTCCGACAAGGTCAGATTGGAGCGCGTGATTGGTTTTGTAAAATGAAACTATCGGCGATATAGATAACCTTCAGATTATGGGTTATCAGATGATCGACAGTCGTGTCCGCTTCCGCCATTTGCGCACCTTCATTGAAGTGGTCCGCCAGAATTCCGTGGGACGCGCGGCGCAGGTGCTCTCCGTCAGCCAGCCGGCGGTGACCAAGACCATCCGCGAACTCGAGGAGATTCTCGACAAGAAGCTGTTTGAAAAGGACGGGCGCGGGCTCAGGGTCACGCGCTATGGAGAGGTGTTCTTGCGTCACGCGGGCGCATCCGTGGCTGCCCTCCAGACCGGAATTGACAGTCTGAGCCGGGGCGATGCCGGGCCGCCGGTACGGATCGGTGCTTTGCCAACGGTCTCGGCACGCATAATGCCGAAGGTGATGGAGCGCTTTCTGGCCGAAGGTACCGAGAGCCCGGTCAAGATTGTGACCGGCGAAAACCACGTCCTGCTCGGCCAGTTGCGCACCGGAACGCTTGATCTCGTCGTGGGACGGCTCGCAGCACCCGAACAGATGGCCGGGCTGACGTTCGAATATCTTTATTCCGAACAGGTCCGCTTTGTGGTCCGCTCCGGGCACCCATTGCTCACTCGCGATCAATTCGATTTCGAGCGCATCCGCGACTATACTATTCTTATGCCACCTACGGGTTCGGTCATCCGCCCCTATGTCGACCGATATCTTCTGGCGCACGGCATGGCGGAGCTGCCCCATGCGATAGAAACGGTCTCGGATTCGTTCGGGCATGTCTTTGTGGCGCAGACCGATGCCGTCTGGGTGATTTCCGAAGGCGTTGTGATCCGTGAAATTGCGGCGGCTCGTCTTGAGGCACTGCCCGTCGACACCACCGATACTCAGGGTGCGGTAGGCCTGACGACCCGAGAGGGCTCGCCCTCCAACGCCTCGCTCGAAATCCTGAGCCACACGATACGCGCCGCTACCCGCGAACATGACGGCTGAGACCGTCGCGGATCGCCTGCGGCCCCTGCCCCAGCCGCCGCGACATGAAGCGGCTGAAATAGGCAGGATCGGGATAGCCCAGAACAATCCCGATTTCCTTGATGCTCAAGCTGGAAAACTGGAGATAGCGGCGGGCTTCGAGCAGGATACGCCGCTCGATGATTGTCAGGGCGGAAAGCCCCAGGACCTGCCGGCAGACACGGTTGAGATGCGTGGGCGTGATGCCCAGCCGGGTTGCGTAAAATCCAACCTTGCGCGTGTCCCGGAAATGCCGGTCGACAAGTCCCAGAAACGCGTGGGCATGCCGGTCGGCGGGTCCGCTTCCCGCATCATCGTTTCGCGCGGCAGCAAGATCGAGCCGGTGCGCAGCAACCAGCAGCAGACTCAAGCGCGCCCTTAGCGCTGCGACCTGCCCCGGCGCGCTCCGGTCGGCTTCGGCAATCAACCGTTCGACGGCGTGCTCGATTTCGTCGGTCTCCACGACCCCGGCAACCGGTTTGAGGATACACGGCCTCATCAGCCCGTCCATGGCGGTTCCGATGTCTGCAAGCCCATTTCGGACATCCTGGATATAAAACGTCAGAACAAAGCCATCGACACCCTCAGAAAAGACGAAGCTGTGAACCGTCAGTGGTGGCACGATGACAATCGTGGGAGGCGAAATCTCGAACGTATCGCCATCGAGCATGACCGTAGCGGCACCCCCTCTGAGATAGAGGATCTGATAGAGCTGGTCGTGCCGATGGGGCGATATGCGGAAGCCGTGCAGGCGCGACCGGGAGGTAATGGTCTCCCAGTGCAGCCAGCTTTCGCCGCTGTTCTCGTTTTCGCCGTAGAGCGCATAGGTCGGAATGGCTTCCATGTTGCTATAATCCAACTCTTTGTCGCGCCTGTCCATTGGCAATCACGTGGGCAATCCACACTCTGCGAGCCAATCGGGCAAGAATGCCGTCACTTTGGGAGGAACGTCATGCGCACTCAGGTTGCAATTATCGGTGCCGGGCCGGCAGGTTTGACCCTTGGGCGGCTGCTGGAGACCGCCGGTATCGATGCCGTGATCATCGAACAGCGCAGCGCCGATTATGTGCTCGGGCGAATTCGGGCCGGCGTTCTCGAACAGAGCTCTGTGGACCTGCTGCGCCGGATGGGCGTCAACCAGCGCATGGATGCCGAAGGCATTGTCCACGACGGTGTGGAACTGTCATTTGACGGCGACATGCTGCGTATCGATTTCAACGAATTGATCGGACGCAGGGTCATGGTCTACGGCCAGACCGAGGTCACGCGCGATCTGATGGACGCGCGGATCGCCTCTGGCGCCAAGTCGATCTATGAAGCCAGCGACGTCCAGATCCATGATTTCGCGGGCGAGACACCTCGGGTTAGCTTCACAAAGGATGGGCAAACCCATCAGATCAACTGCGATTTTGTTGCCGGCTGCGACGGCTTTCATGGCGTGTCGCGCGCCAGCGTTCCCGACCAGGCAATATCGGTTTTTGAACGGGTCTATCCCTTCGGCTGGCTCGGTGTGCTGGTCGATCAGCCACCTGTCGCCGAAGAACTGATCTATGCGCACCACGAGCGAGGGTTCGCGCTGTGCTCGATGCGCTCTCATTCGCGGTCACGATACTATGTGCAGGTGGGTGCAACAGAGAAGGCGAAGGATTGGTCCGACGAAATGTTCTGGGACGAATTGCGCGCCAGGCTCAATCCCGACATCGCCGAAAGCCTCAAGACAGGCCCCTCGATCGAAAAATCCATAGCGCCGCTGCGCAGCTTTGTGGCTGAGCCGTTGCGCTTCGGACGACTGTTCCTGACTGGCGACGCTGCCCATATCGTGCCTCCAACGGGCGCCAAGGGCCTCAACATGGCGATCCACGACGTGATGGAACTGGCCACCGCGCTCAATGAATTTTATGGCGAACGATCGAAAGCCGGCATCGACGCCTACTCCGGAAAAGTAATTGAAAACACCTGGCGCACCGAGCGTTTTTCATGGTGGATGACCCAACTCCTCCACACATTTCCTGACAGCGGTGATTTCGGCCGCCGCATCCAGCGCGCCGATTTCGATTATCTCGGCGCTTCGCGCATTGCGCAGCAATCGCTGGCTGAAAACTACACCGGTTTCCGCCCATAAGGCCGTTTGCGTTTTAAGTCCAACGGATCATTGAAGGGAACGAATTTTCGCGAGAGGCATTGGAAAATTCATATGGCGCATATTGCGCGCCTCGGTTACGGGGGACCGACTGAATGGACTTTTCCGACGTCTATTGCGGGCCACCGCCGCTCCCGCAGGATTTGTGGTTTCGGTGGTCGTTCGATCCATTTGCGGCTGTGCTGATGATCGCGCTGTTCGGCTCCTGGTTGTTGTGGGGTCGCCGTGACGCGGTGGGCCGCCGCGCCCTGATGGCCGCAATGGCATTGATTTTCGTGGCGTTCTTCTCCCCCCTATGTGATCTGACAACGGCGCTGTTTTCCGCCCGCGTGGCCCACCACGTGATACTTATCGGCGTTATCGCACCGCTTGTTGCAATTGCCCTTCCATGGCGCACCGGTCCCCTATTGCCTATGTCGGCACTGGCCCTTCTCAATGGCCTGACTGTCTGGCTATGGCACGCGCCAAGCGCCTATGAATGGGCGATAATTGGCGCTGGTCCTTACTGGCTGATGCAACTGTCGCTGTTGGCGACGTCATGGTTGCTCTGGCGCGAGGTGCTTTCTCCACTGGCCCGCGTCGGTGCAGCGCTGATTGCACTTGTCGCCTTCATCGCCCAGATGGGCCTGCTGGGCGCGCTTCTGGTATTCACCCCCTTCCCTGTCTATGCACCGCACCTCGCAACAACTGCACCGTTTGGCCTGTCGGCTCTGGCTGACCAGCAACTGGCGGGACTGCTGATGTGGGTGCCGGCCATGGTGCCGTACCTTCTGGTCGGCGTTTGGCTGGTGCTGCGTTTGACAAACGCCTTTGTGGCCCATCGTCCTTCGGGCTCTGCCCGATGATCACCGCATTAAAGCTTGTCCATATCGCGACGATTTCAGTCTGGGCTGCCGGGCTGGTTTGCCTGCCGTTTCTGTTTGCACAACGCAAGGATGTCGCAAAGACAGATGCCTTGGACCGGCTGCATGCCATGGTGCGTTTTTTTTACGTTGTCATCCTGTCTCCCGCGGCATTCGTCGCCGTGGGCAGCGGAACGGGTCTGATTTTTCTACGCTCCACATTTGAGCCCTGGTTCGCCCTCAAGCTGGTCTTCGTGGGGGTGATGGTGATGATCCACATCCTGTCGGGCCTGTTGATCCTGAAACTTTTCGACGAAACCGCGCGCTATTCCACCTTGCGGTTTGTCGTCGTTACGGGAGGCACACTCGCCGTGGTTTCAGCCATCCTTGCCATCGTTTCCGCCAAGCCCGATATCGACGTGTCCCGCCTGACCCCGGACTGGCTGGCTCCCGGCCGCCTCTCGGAAATCGCCGGCAATATGCTGGGGTGGGACTTCCAGTGAACGTGCGGTCGATCCTATCGATGCTGGTCTCGATCCCGGCCCTGGGCGGCTGTGCGGGATCGCTGTCCGCGCTCGATCCCGCCGGTCCTGCCGCGGCGGCCGTTGCTACGCTGTGGTGGGTCATGTTCTGGGCGGCCGTAGTGTTGTTCGTGCTCGTTGGCGGCCTGTTATGGTTTGTATGGAAACGTCCCGGCTTTGGCGCTTCAATGACGCCCATGCGCTGGATCATATGGGGCGGACTTGTCATGCCGGGCATCCTGCTGACCGCGCTGGTTTCCTACGCCCTATTTATCGGCGAGCGGCTTTTGCCGCACGGTCTCGCCCAAACCCCGACGCGCGTGGTTGCGCACGGTGTGCAGTGGCAGTGGCAGTTCTCCTATCCCGACGCGGCAGATGTGAAAGGCACGCCCATCCTTCACATTCCAGCCGGTGAGCCCGTCGATGTGATTGTCACGAGCGGAGATGTCATCCATTCGTTCTGGGTTCCCCGGTTGGCCGGAAAGATCGACGCGATACCGGGCCATGAAAATACGATCCGCATCCAGGCGGATCGTCCCGGAACCTATCGCGGCGTCTGCGCGGAGTTTTGCGGGTCAGGCCATACAGACATGCGGTTCACCATCGAGGCTCATGACCGCGCGGCATTCGACACCCTCATGAGGGAGCTTTCCGATGGCTGACACGTCCCCCGAAAAGCTCTCGCCCATCGGCCTGCACAAGGCTCTTGACCGCGTCTGGAGGACAGGACCGGGCTGGCAGCGGCTTTCAGCGGTCAACCACACAGTGTTGGGCAAGCGCTTTATGCTCACCGCCTTCGCATTCTTTACCATCGGTGGCCTGCTGGCCATGCTGATCCGAGCCCAGTTGGCGACCCCCGACGCGGCTTTTGTCGGACCTGAAATCTACAACCAGCTGTTTTCCATGCACGGCACCGTGATGATGTTTCTCTTTGCCATCCCCATGCTGGAAGGGCTGGCCATCTATCTGCTGCCAAAAATGCTGGGCGCGCGCGACCTCGCCTTCCCGCGCCTGACGGCTTATGGCTATTGGTGCTACCTTTTCGGGGGCACGATCATCGTCGTTTCCATGTTGTTCGGTGTCGCGCCCAACAGCGGCTGGTTCATGTATACCCCGCTCTCCTCGCAACCCTATACGCCGGGAATCAATGCCGATATCTGGCTGCTCGGTGTCACATTCGTAGAAATATCTGCGGTTTCTGCAGCGGTGGAGATCACGGTATCGATCCTCAAGCTGCGGGCGCCCGGCATGTCGCTCGATCGTATGCCACTATTTGCGTGGTACATGCTGGTCACGGCGCTCATGATGGTGTTCGGGTTCCCCCCGCTGATTTTGGGTTCGATCCTGCTCGAACTCGAGCGCGCATTCGATCTCCCCTTTTTCGACCCGACACGGGGCGGCGATGCGCTGCTTTGGCAGCACCTTTTCTGGCTGTTCGGCCATCCGGAAGTCTACATCATCTTTTTGCCTGCCGCGGGCGCCCTTTCGACAATCATTCCGGTTTTCGCCCAACGCCAGATCGTGGGTTATCACGCCATAATCGCCGCAATCGTGGCGCTCGCCTTCCTGTCGTTCGGGCTATGGGTGCACCATATGTTCACGGTGGGCATCCCGCACCTGGCGCTGGCGTTCTTTTCAGTTGCAAGCGCCCTGGTGGCAATACCAACGGCGGTGCAGATCTTCGCCTGGCTGGCGACGCTGGCTCATGGCAAGCCGCGCTTCGACATTCCCATGCTCTATGTCACGGGCTTCTTCCTCGTTTTCGTGATCGGCGGACTGACCGGCGTGATGCTGGCGATGGTGCCTTTCGATCAGCAGGCCCATGACAGCTACTTCGTGGTGGCACATCTTCACTACGTGCTGGTCGGGGGTTTCGTGTTCCCAATGCTGGCCGCCATCTATTATTGGCTGCCGCACATCACCGGCCGCGAAACCGTTCACCGAATCTCGGTGCCGGCATTCTGGCTCATCTTTATCGGGTTCAACCTGACATTTTTCATGATGCACCTGACAGGGCTGATGGGCATGCCGCGGCGCATTTATACCTATCCCTCCAATTTCGGCTGGGACTGGCTCAACCTGCTTTCGAGCGTTGGCGGCTTCATCCTGACCATGGGGTTTGCGCTGTTTGCCGTTGATATGATTCTACAATTCAGGTTTGGACGCGGGTTCCGGCGCAACATCTGGAAGGCCTCAACGCTCGATTGGGCGATGCCCACACGACCCGCGTCATACGCATTCGCATCACTGCCGAGCATCGACACGCGGGCGGACGCCATCGATCCCGATAGACTGGGGCCCCAACTGGCGGCAGGGCAAGGCTATCTCGGATTTGTGCGCCAGGGCCGCATGGAAACGCTCGGTGTGGATATGACGACCGGGCGTCTTGAGCACGTCGTCGTCCTGCCCAATCCGACCTATCTGCCCCTGATATCGGCGGGCCTGACCGGCGTGATGGTGCTGTGTCTGCTGTTCAAGCTTTATCCGGTTGCCGCGGTTTTTGCGCTGGCAACGCTTGTCAGCTTTTTCTTCTGGTCTGCGCGATCAGGCTCAAGGGTCGACGAAGGTCCCATCGATGTCGGACGCGGCGAGAAGGCCCCGCCGGACACCGAGGTCGAGGGGCCCACACAATGGTGGGCAATGGTGTTTGCACTGGCGGCCAACGGCACGCTGTTCGCTTCGCTTGTCTTCGGGGCGCTGTATCTGTGGCTCGTGGCACCCGCCTGGCCCCCGACCGAAATCGTTGCCCCCAATCTTTGGGTGATCGCGGCAGCAGTGCTGCTGACCGCCGGCGCGCTGGTGATGAGGATGACCGACGGGCTGAACCGGGCGGGCAAGGCTTTCATCCCGATGCTGGCGATGACGCTGACCGTGGATATGGCGGTGCTGGGCGTGCTGTCCATGGCGGTCTTCTTGCTTCCGGACCCAACCAGTCATGCGCATGCCGCGACGGTCGCGGCGTTGATCGGCTATGGCTGGCTTCATGCTTTCGGGGGCCTCATGTTCGGGCTCAATGGGCTGCTCAAGGCACGCAACGGCTATGTCTCGCCACGCCGCAGCCTGGACCTTCGCCTCGCAAGGCTATGGCATGACTATACGGCAGTCACTGGCGTCCTCGGCATGGCGCTGGTCCTGCTCATGCCCTCGCTTATCGGTATGCTCGAAGGGGTGAGGTGATGGAAACTACGCCAGTGCCACCAAGGCATATGCTGGTTATCGTAGTCGGGTTTGCTCTTTGGAGCGTTGCCTTTGTGGCCCTCTACGCGGTCAACGCCATAGGATGCGCTTTCGGGTGGCCGACGACTGTCCAGCGCTGGGTAGTGATCGGGCTGGCGCTTATTTGCTCGGGCGCGGCGCTGGGTGTCGCCGCGTGGAGCATAGGCCATTGGCGTCGCGCAGCCAGAGCGGACCGCCCAGCGCCAAGTCTTGCAAAGATCGGGGCGCTGGCGAGTTCGGCGGCCCTCGCCGCCACGGTCTTCGTTTCGGCGCCGAGCCTTTTTGTTTCGATGTGCATATGATTATTCGTCCGGCCCGACGATCATCCCGACGCCGTGGTCAAAGACCAGCTTGCCGCCATGCCAGCCGGCCAGCCCCGTGAAAATTCCGGCCAACACCGAAAGTCCAAGGCCCAGGGGCAACACCGCCTCTGGATCAAAAAGCCGAACGCCCCAGTTCATACCGGCGATGGCGATCAAGGTCATCGCAGCGATCGCATGTGTCCAACTGCCGACGCGGCCCCGAATGCCCCTGACCAAAACGAGTTCAGCCGTTCCAGCAATTCCTGCGGCTATCCCGAACCAGAAGGCAAATCCGGCCGACCACAGGCCCGCGCGAACCCAGAAGTCATCACCCGTCCACCAGTAGAAAATATCGGCGCCCAGCGTCGCAAAGACCAAGGCGATTGGAAAATGGACCATCATGGCGTGAATCGGATGGCCTGCCACTGCGACGGCAGATTTCACATCCTGCGCCATGACATCTGCTATAACCGGGCTGTCCGATGAAGCTGATCTGTCTTCGCTCATCATGCTCCCTTTTGCCGCTACAACAGCTCAATGCTCCCAAGCCGCGCCGGTTCCGCTATTCATCTTGGGGATCAAGAGGAAGGCTGAGAACACAGTGAAGGCCCGCATCCTCCAGAATGAACCGGGTTGAAGCACCAAGCTGATAGGGGATGGCTTCCTCGATCAACTGGCGGCCAAATCCCCGCGGACGGCCCACGTCCGGTTTGCGCGGCGAAAATTTTTCCCGCCATTCGATGACCAGATATCCACCGGCCCCATTGTCGCTATCGTCGCGCCGGAACCATTGAATGACGATCCGGCCCTCGGGATCGGCAAGCGCCCCGTGTCGGGCTGCATTGGTACTCAACTCATGGATGACCAGCGTAAGCGTCTGCAAGCTCCCATCATCGACCAGAACGCGCGGCCCTTCCATTTCTATGCGGGTCCAGTCCTCGGTGACTGCATCGAGTTCCATACGCAACAGGGACTCGACGGTAACGGCCTCACCTTCCGTTCGTGACAACAAACCCTGAACGCGCGACAATGCCCCGAGGCGGTGGTCGAAGGCTGCCTGGAATTCGGAAAGGGAGCCAACCGTGGCGGCCGTTTGCGATGCTATGGACCGAACGACGGCCAGCAGATTGCGGGTCCGGTGTTGCAATTCGCCGACAAGCACTCCCTGCCGCTCCTGCATCTGACGCATGTCGTGGATATCGGATGCTGACCCGACCCATTCCTTGGGGCCGTCCATGGAAAAGCGGATCGGCACGGCGCGCGTCTGGTGCCAGCGATACATCCCGTCCCGCTTGCGGCGAATGCGATGTTCGCCGTAATAGCTTTCACCCTCTTCCCCGGCTTCGTCCCATTTCACCAGCGCTGTTTCGCGATCGTCGGGGTGAATGGCTTCGAGCCACCCATAGCCCTCCGACTCCTCGTCGTTCATACCGGTATAGGCGGTCCACTGCGGACTGGCCCAGGTTCTGCGACCCTCGGTCGTGGACCGGAAGACAAGATGGGGAACCGTTGTGGCCAGCAGGCGGAACCGCTCTTCGCTTTCCATCAGCGCAATTTCATGCTGGCGGCGCAGCGTCATATCCTGGCCGATCTTCAGGAACCCCTTGGGCGCCCCGTCGGCATCCTTGAGGGGCCAGACACTTCCCTCGATATAAACCCGTGACCCCGAGCGGTGCTGGTGCCAGCGGACATCTGGGGCATGCCCTCTCGCAAGCGCGGTTTCAAATTCCTGTCGCGGCGCCCCGCTTTCCCTGTCTTCGGGGGTAAACAGCAAAGCCGCCGGCTTGCCTATGATCTCTTCTGTGGCCCAGCCAAAGACGTTGGCCGCACCGGGCGGCCAGCTATCGACGTTGCCTTCGCTGTCGGTGGTGAATATCGCATAGTCGCGGGCGTTCTCGACAATTAGCCTAAACCTCTCCTCACCGTCCGTGGAGAGCATCTCCCCGCTTCGGCGATGGCTTTTGCCATTGTCGTCAATCATACCGGCCTCCAAGCCGTCTCAAGCGCCGTCCCGCATTGCATCGAACATGAGACGTGCCCATCGGTCCTCAATCGAATCCCGCGCTCGAACGGGTCCGGGCGCGGAGTCAGGTTCGGGGGCAGTTATAGGTGCAGCGGGCTGCTGGGGTCTAAAAGCGGCCACCTTGCGCCTGAGGTGCCCCAAATCCAGCGGCTTGTGGAGCGTATCAACCGATCGGTAGCGCGCGTCGATGCGGTCCTGCTGATATGCCGTGGCAAAGATGATCGGAACACCGCGCGCCATCAGCACGTCAACGAGTTCATAGACCTCCTGTCCGAACAGCTTGATATCGAGAATCGCCCCATCCAGGCGGCGCCTTCCGATGATAAGGCTCGCATAGTGGACGGTGGGCGCAGGTCCCAGAACATTGACCCCATGATTTTTGAGGTCATTGCAGACCTCTCGCGCGAGGACATAGTCGTCCTCCACGACCAGAACGCATTTTCCGGCCATCGCGTCCGAAACGGTGTGTTCCACCGCGCTCATGCAGCCCCCGACTTATCGCTCTCGGCGAATTGCCCCACCAATGCACGCACCAGCCTAACCGGATCGACCGGCTTTTCAAAGCGGGGCACATGGGAAAGATGATCGGGAATCGTCCAATTGTCGTAGCCAGTGGCAAAAACAAAGGGAATCTGGCGTTCCTGAAGGCGGTCGGCCACGGGAAACACATGACGCCCCCGGATATTGATGTCGAGGATGGCGGCGTCTGGAAGGCCAGAACCTTTCAGCGCCACAAGCGCATCATCGATCTGGGAAAACGGGCCGATCACACGCGCGCCCAACTCCACCATGGCCATCTCGATATTGAGGGCGATGAGATACTCATCTTCCACAATCATTATGGCCTTCCCGGACAATATTGGATCCGCGTCCATCGATTCCTCCGCCTCGTCCGTCGCTCCGAGTGCACAAGCAACGACAGCAAACTTCGTTGCACACATTGGACATATTAAGGCGATTGGCCCCGCGCCCAAGTGGAACGCGTTCGCAGCACCACCCGTTAACAGCGAGAATATCCATGCGGTTCCGCACCGGAGGCCGAATTTGTCCAAGCTGACATTAACATGGATCATGTCCCACTCTATGTTAAGTTAAGTTCTCACATGACCACACCACTCAAGGTTCTCGCCCTAAACGGCACACTCAAGACATCCAAAACCGGCCAAACCTCGTCGACCGATCGCATGATCGATCTTTTGATCGAAGGCTTCGCCAGGCATGGAATTACTGTCGAAACCGTCAGGCTGGCCGATCATCAGGTTTTGCCCGGCGTCACCGCCGACGAAGGCGACGGCGATGCCTGGCCGCAAATCCGAGAGAGAATTCTCGCCGCCGACATCGTGGTTGCCGGCACGCCGGTCTGGATGGGGCAGCCTTCCAGCGTCATCAAGCGTGCGCTCGAACGCATGGATGCCTTCATATCTGAAAAAGACAGTGAGGGCCGAATGCCCACATATGGAAAAGTTGCCGCTGTGGCCGTTGTCGGCAATGAGGATGGAGCACATCACGTATCCGCCGAATTGTTTCAGGCGCTCAACGACGTTGGGTTCTCCATTGCGCCCAACGCCGTCTCTTACTGGGTTGGACATGCCATGGGCTCTACGGACTTTCGCGATCTCGGTGAAATCCCCGACACTGTGACGAGCGCAGCCAGAATGGTAGTGGAATCCACGGCTCATCTGGCTGGCCTGCTGGCCGCCAATCCGTATCCGAGCGTGAAATGAGCCCGGGGGATTCCACCGCGTGACCGAACTGTTTGTTGCCCGGCTCGAGAGCCACATGTCACTGGACCCGGCAGACCGTGCCGGCCTCATGGCCCTTCCTGCTCAGCTGCGGCAGTTTTCCGGCAGAAATTCATCCCTTTCCGGCAAACTGACAGAAAATCACGTCCATGTTCTCGAGGACGGTTTTGCCTGCCGCTACCGCGATTTGCCGGACGGACGCAGGCAAATTCTTTCGCTTTTAATCCCAGGGGACATCATTGACTTGCGCCAGTTCGTACTGGGCGGGGCACAGCCGCAGTTGGCCGCCTTGTCTCCACTGTCGATGAGCGCGATTCCAAACACCAACCTCCTCACGCTCTTGGAGACCTCGCCACGCGCAACGCGGGCTCTCTGGAGCACGACACTGGTTGAAGAATCGATTTGCCGCGAATGGCTGGTCAGCATCGGCAAACGCTCGGCGCTTGAAAGGGTCGCCCATCTTCTGTGCGAAATCTACCTCCGGCTCGCAGCCGTCGGACGCATTGAGGGACCGCGCTTTTCGCTGCCGCTGACCCAAAGCGAATTGGCCGATGTATTGGGATTGTCTACAGTGCACGTCAACCGTACGCTTCAGGAACTGCGCAAGTCAGAGCTGATCGCGTTTCAATCGGGAATTGTCGAAATGTTTGATTTCGACGCCTTGGCCAGACTTGGCCTGTTTTCGCCATCCTATCTGCATTTGCGTCGACCGAGCAAGCCAGGCTCGGTCCCGGCCTGAACTATCTGACTGATTTGGGCAATGACTGGCGCAGCTTGCCATAGCTCGGCCAGGCATTGTCCCGCGAACGCTCCACAGCCGCTTCAAGGGAGAACCCGTTAGCGGCGGTCAAGCTTTCAACCTCCTCCCAAGTGACGGGAACGGCAACTGGTGCTCCCTCTCTGGCCCGCGTGGAGTAAGGCGCAATGGCCGTAGATCCACGCTCGTTGCGAAGATAGTCGATAAACAACTTTCCCTTGCGAGCCTTTTTGGACAGTGTCGCCGTAAATCGATCCGGTTCCTCCTCAGCCATCTGTTTTGCGAATTCCGAAGCGAACGCCTTGACGTCCGGCCACTCGGCGCGACGGACAATCGGCGCAATCACATGAATGCCCTTACCGCCGGTCACCATCGCAAAGGTCTTAAGGCCCAGATCGGCTAGCCGGTCGCGAATATCGAGTGCGGCGGATTTGACATCGCCGAAGTCGAGGCCCTCATCGGGATCGATGTCGAACACGATCCTGTCGGGCTTTTCGATTGCGTCGCGCCGCGAGCCCCAGATATGGAATTCCAGCACCCCATCTGCACGCCCGCCAGCAGACCATCGAGCCCG
>NZ_CAXAXY010000019.1:0-39649 GCF_963972885.1 uncultured Pelagibacterium sp.
CTTCGGATATCTGGGCATGGTGATGGCCATGGTCGCGATCGGTGCGGTCGGCTTCATCGTGTGGGCGCACCACATGTACACGACTGGTATCTCGCTCAACACCCAGCGCTATTTCGTCGCTGCAACGATGATCATCGCGGTTCCCACCGGCGTGAAGATCTTCTCGTGGATCGCCACGATGTGGGGTGGCTCGATGCGGTTCACCACGCCCATGCTCTGGGCCGTGGGCTTCATCTTCCTCTTTACCGTTGGTGGTGTGACGGGCGTCGTTTTGGCCAACGCCGGCGCCGACCGCGCGCTGCACGACACCTATTATGTGGTCGCCCACTTCCACTACGTGCTCTCGCTGGGCGCCGTCTTTACCATCTTTGCGGGCTGGTACTACTGGTTCCCCAAGATGTTCGGCGTGATGTACAACGAGTTGCTGGGCAAGCTGCACTTCTGGATCATGTTCGTTGGTGTGAACCTGATCTTCTTCCCGCAGCACTTCCTGGGTCTGGCGGGTATGCCGCGCCGCTATATCGACTACCCCGACAGCTATGCGCTGTGGAACAGCGTCTCGTCCTGGGGGTATCTCGTGACGCTGGTGGCAATGGGCGTGTTCTTCTTCTCGGTATTTGAGGCCTTTGCCAGAAAGCGCAAGGCCGCCGACAATCCCTGGGGCGAAGGCGCAACCACCCTGGAATGGACCTTGAGTTCGCCTCCGCCATTCCACCAGTTCGAGACCCTGCCGCGCTTCAAGTAAGCCCGGCGAAAGACCGAACCGAACATTGGCAACCCGGGAGACCGGGTTGCGCTTTGAATTGAACCCCGAGCCGGAACCTCACATTGGCTTACGCAGACGACAGCAACCCGACCACAACCGTCGATCTGGGCGGGCAGGTGGAAGACTATCTGGAGCTCTTAAAGCCCCGGGTGATGCAGCTTGTCGTCTTTACCGGCTTTGTGGGCATGCTGGTGGCGCCTGGTGGTATCAATCCGGTGATCGGGTTCATCGCCATATTGTGCATCGCAGTGGGGGCCGGTGCCTCGGGTGCGCTCAACATGTGGTACGATGCCGATATCGACGCCATCATGAGTCGCACGCTCAACCGCCCGATCCCTTCGGGCCGTGTCACGGGCGAAAACGCGCTGGTCTTTGGTGTCACGCTTGCCGGATTTTCCGTGGCAACGCTTGGTCTTGCCACAAACTGGCTGGCAGCCGGGCTTTTGGCGTTCACGATCTTCTTTTATGCCGTGATCTACACGATGTGGCTCAAGCGCTCGACGCCGCAGAACATTGTGATCGGCGGGGCGGCCGGCGCATTTCCGCCGATGATCGGTTGGGCGGCGGTCACGGGCAGCGTTTCCTGGGACTCACTGATTCTTTTCATGATCATCTTTTTGTGGACGCCGCCGCATTTCTGGGCGCTCGCACTCTACAAGAAGGGCGACTACGAGGCCGCCGGCATCCCGATGCTGCCCAATGTCGCGGGTGAGCGCGCCACCCAGAACCAGATCGTCATCTACACCGTCCTGCTCACGGCGATAGGGTTCGGTCCGGTCCTGACCGGCCTTGTGGGCTGGTTCTATGCCATTCCAGCCACAATTTTAGGCGTCGCGTTCTCTGTTCTGGCCGTTCGTCTGCGCTTTTCCGAAGGCGTCGAGATGAAACGGCGGGCCCGCGTCCTTTTCACCTATTCCCTGCTGTACCTGTTTGTGTTGTTCGTTGCGCTGCTGGCCGATGTGGGCCTGATCAGATGGTTTGGAGTGCTCTGATGACCGTCGAGCAGAATTTGACCGAACAACAGAGGGAAGCCTTCCTCAAGCGCCGCCGCAAGCGTTCAATCGCCATCGGCATCGTGCTGGCTGTTCTTGTCGCGATCTTTTACGCGATCACCATTGTCAATATCGGCCCTGAAGTCATGGTTCGGGAGCTCTAGACCATGGCATCGATCCATCACAATGCGGATCTGGGCGGCAACAAGAAGATGCTACGCTGGCTCGTCGGCATCCCCACGGTCATGCTCGCGCTCTCGTTTGCCTCCGTGCCGCTTTACAACATTTTCTGCAGTGTAACGGGTTATGGCGGAACCACCCAGGTGGCCGAGGAAAACGCCAAGGGCGTAATCGCTCGCGAAATGGCCGTTCGGTTCGATTCGACGATCGATCGCGGCATTCCGTTGCGCGTGGTGCCGGCCAGTGTCGAGACCAATGCGATCGGCACCATCTCCACGGTTACCTATCGCGCAACCAACCTGTCCGACGAACCGCTGCGCACGACGGCAAGCTTCAACGTGACGCCGGAAAACACGGGCATATATTTTAACAAGATCGAGTGTTTCTGCTTTACCGAGCAGGTTCTTGCGCCCAATGAAACCGTCGAGATGCCGGTGACCTATTTTATCGATCCCGACCTCGACGAAAATTCTGAATTGCGTACAATCCGCCAGATTACGCTGTCTTACACATTTCACGATTCCTAACGGGGGATAGACCCAACATGGCAGCCCATGCAAAGAACCATGACTACCATCTGGTAGATTTGAGCCCATGGCCGTTTATCGGCTCGTTTTCGGCCTTCTTCATGGCCGTCGGTGGCATCATGTGGATGCACGGTGGCGTGCCCTGGCTCTTTGCCGCAGGCCTCATTGGCGTGTTGGGCACAATGGCCTCCTGGTGGGCTGACGTCATCAAGGAAGCCAATACCGGCTACCACACCCCGGTGGTCCAGCTTCACCATCGCTACGGCATGATCCTGTTCATCGCCTCGGAAGTGATGTTCTTTGTTGCCTGGTTCTGGGCTTATTTCGAAGCTGCCTTCTACCCCGATGAAATCGCTCAGGTCGGCCGCGTTGCCTTTACCGGCGGCGTTTGGCCGCCGCAGGGCGTCGAAGTGTTCGATCCCTGGCATTTGCCGCTTTTCAATACGCTGGTTCTGCTGCTTTCGGGCACCACAGTCACCTGGGCGCACCACGCGCTGCTGGAAAATGATCGTGAGGGTCTCAAATGGGGCCTGATCCTGACCGTACTGCTCGGTGCCCTGTTCTCCACTGTCCAGGTTCTTGAATACACGCAGGCCCATTTCTCGTTCTCGGGAAACATTTATGGCGCCACCTTCTTCATGGCCACCGGTTTCCATGGCTTTCACGTGTTCATCGGAACCATCTTCCTGCTCGTCTGCCTGATCCGGGCCTATGCCGGCCAGTTCACGCCCAAGCAGCATCTCGGTTTCGAATTCGCTGCCTGGTACTGGCATTTCGTTGACGTGGTCTGGCTGTTCCTCTTTGCCTCGATCTACGTCTGGGGCTCATGGGGCGCGACCGTCGGCGGCCACTAACCTCTAAGGAAAGGCCGGGAGCGCTTGAAGCGGTCCCGGCATATCACATGGCTGAACATTCTGAGGGGCTTTCCCCACTCGCGACCGGACTTAGGGGCCGCTGTCCGCGTTGTGGCGAAGGCCATCTTTTTTCCGGCTTCCTCACAGTTGCCGAGAGCTGCGATGCCTGCGGGCTCGATTTTTCCTTCGCCGATAGCGGGGATGGTCCCGCTGTGCTCATCATGTTTCCGGTCGGCACCATCGTTATTGCAGGCTGGCTGATCACCGATGCGCTTTTCGGATGGCCGGCAGTCGCGCAATTGGCCATCTGGTTGCCCATGACCCTGATCCTGTCGCTGCTGATGCTGCGGCCCTTCAAGGGCGTGATGATAAACTTGCAATACAAGACCGGCGCTCGGCCCGGCGGTGAACTGGGCGAACGGGACGACGACTAGAGCGTGTCCAGCAAAAGTGGAAACGGTTTTGCGGTTCGGACACGCGACAAAGCAAGGGTTTAGAGCCAAGGATTTGATTCAATCAAATCCTGAACGGCTCTAGAGCGTGTCCAGCAAAAGTGGAAACGGTTTGAGCGATTCAGAGAGAAGCGAGAATGCTCAGATGGCCGATGCCAGCCAGACCCGGCCGCGTTGGGGTTTCACCCAGATCAGCTTCGTGGCGTTCATGGTCGGCCTGATGGGGCTGTTCATCGCGCTCGGAACATGGCAGGTCGAGCGCCTTGCGGAAAAGGAAGCCTTGATCGCGGCCGTCGAAACGCGCTTCGATCTTGCACCACAGCCATTCCCAGCGTCAGAGGACTGGGACGCGCTCGATCCGCAAGAGCTGGATTATGCACGGTTTGAGCTGACCGGCACCTTCGACAACTCCTATACGGTTTTGGTCTTTACCAATGTTCCCGATCCGGCAGGCCGCTATGGGGGCGTGGGCTACTGGGTAATGGCCCCCTTTTCGCTCGATGATGGTGGGATCGTCTGGATCAATCGGGGCTTCGTTCCCCAAGCTGCTGCCGCCGATTTTGCCGATGGCGGGGCCGCGCCCCAGGGGCGGGTAACTATCGAAGCGGTCGCGCGCCGGCCCGAACAGGCCAATAGCTTTACCCCTGAGCCCGATTTTGCCGAGGGACGTGAATGGGTCCGCAACCCGGAACGGCTCTCGGCTTTTCTCGATGATGCGGCCGGGCCGATAGCGCCGGTCACGCTCGACAGGGTCGCCGGTGAACCCGGCGAGTTGCCGCAGGGCGGCGAAACTCAGATTACCTTTCCCAACCGGCATCTTGAATATGCCGGCACCTGGTATCTGTTTGCCGTCATTACGCCGATCATGCTCGGCTTCTGGCTGTGGCGTCAGCGCCGGCCCAGAAATCTTGCTCATGAGGAAAAGGACAATTAGGGTGCATCCCGATGTCCAGGAGGGTGCTTCTTTAATGCAGTATGTCAGCACGCGCGGTCAGGCGCCCGCGCTCGGATTTTGTGACGTTGTGCTGGCCGGACTGGCGCGGGATGGCGGGCTTTATGTTCCCGCCGAATGGCCCCGATTTACCGCCGAGGAAATCCACAATTTCGGCAATCGCCCCTATCAGGATGTCGCCCTCGCCGTGATCTCCAAATTCGTGGGCGACGAAATCGATCAGGCCGATCTCAAGACCATGATCAAGTCAGCCTATGCCGGGTTCAATCATCCATCGGTCACGCCGCTGGTCGAACTCGAACCGGGGCACTTCGTTCTCGAGCTCTGGCATGGCCCGACGCTGGCCTTCAAGGACGTCGCGATGCAATTTCTGGCGCGGGTGATCGATCACATCCTCGGCCAGCGCGGCGAGCGGGCGACCATTGTTGGGGCAACCTCAGGTGACACCGGCTCGGCTGCCATAGAAGCCTTCCGCGGGCGCCAGAACACCGACATCTTTATCCTCCACCCCAAGGGGCGCACCTCGGAAATCCAGCGCCGCCAGATGACCACGGTGCTTGACGACAACGTATTCAACATCGCGCTCGAAGGCACGTTCGACGACTGTCAGGCCGTCGTTAAAGCCATGTTCAACGATTTCGCCTTCCGCGACGGCGCAAAATTGAGTGGCGTCAATTCGATCAATTGGGGCCGCATCGCCGCGCAAATCGTCTATTATTTCACCTCCGCGGTGGCGCTCGGTGCACCGCACCGCAAGATCACCTTCGTGGTTCCCACCGGCAATTTCGGCGATATCTTTGCCGGCTATGTCGCAAAGCGCATGGGCCTGCCCATCGAAAAACTGGTGATCGCCACCAATTCCAACGATATCCTGCGTCGGGCCGTTAAGGTCGGTCGCTATGACAAGCGCGGCGTTACGCAAACCGTCAGCCCCTCGATGGATATCGAAGTGTCATCGAACTTCGAGCGTTTGCTGTTCGAGGCTCTCGACCGCGATGGCGACAAGACGGCAGCGCTGTTTGCCTCGCTGGCCCAGTCCGGTGGATTTACCATCCCCGAACCGGCGCTCGATACGATCCGCGAGGAGTTCGGGACTGGTATGGCCGACGAGACCGCCACCAGGACGATCATTTCTGACGTTCTGGCCCACTCCAACTACCTTATCGACCCGCACACCGCCGTCGGCGTTGCCGTGGCGAGGGGGTTCAATTTCGGCCACACGCCGCTCGTCACACTTTCGACCGCCCATCCGGCCAAGTTCCCTGAAACGGTCGAGGCCGCAACCGGGCGCCATGCCGAACTGCCCGCGCACATGGCCGATCTGGGAACCCGCCAGGAGCGGTTCACGGTTCTGGCCAACGACGAAGTCATCGTGAAAGACTATATCCGCGCCAAGACACGCGCCTGGGAGGACTGATTTTGACGGTACGCACGACGACCCTCGATAATGGTATGACCGTTATCACCGACTCCATGCCCCATCTTGAAAGTGCGGCTATGGGCGTCTGGGTCAAGTCCGGTTCGCGCAGCGAGACCGAGCAGCAACACGGTGTTTCGCATCTTCTCGAACACATGGCCTTCAAGGGGACCACCCGGCGGTCGGCCCGAGAGATTGCCGAGACCATCGAATCGGTGGGCGGTGATATCAACGCGGCGACCTCGATCGAACATACAGGCTATTTCGCCCGCGTCCTCAAGGACGACGTGGCCCTTGCCGCCGATATCCTTGCCGACATCTTGCAGAATTCCGTTTTCGACGAAAACGAGCTGGCCCGCGAACAGCGCGTCATCTGCCAGGAAATCGGTGCCACCCACGACAATCCCGACGATCACGTCTTCGATCTGTTTCAGGAAGCAGCCTTTCCCGATCAGCCCATCGGGCGCACGATCCTGGGCACCGAAGGGTCTGTGCGCGGCTTCAGCGCCGACACCATCCGCGCCTATATGGACCAGCACTATGTGGGTGATCAGATGGTCATTTCGGCGGCCGGTCAGGTCAACCACGATGAACTGGTCGACCTCGCCAATGACCGCTTCCACCAGCTCAAACGTACCGGCGCTCCTACACCGGAAAAGGCCAACTATGTGGGAGGAGAGTTCAAGGAAATCTCCGACCACGAGCAGGCCCATATCGTGCTTGGACTGGAAGGACGCCCTTACAATTCCGACGGATTTTACGCTGCGCAGATCCTGTCCACCATCCTTGGCGGCGGCATGAGTTCGCGCTTGTTCCAGGAAGTGCGCGAGCGGCGGGGCCTGTGCTATTCGGTTTACGCGTTCCACTGGGCCTTTGCCGACAGCGGTGTGTTCGGCGTCGCAGCGGCAACGGGGGCCGAGGATGTCGAGGAACTCTTGCCCGTCATGCTCGAAGAGTTGCAGAAATCGACTCGCGACATCACCGATGCCGAGGTCAGCCGCGTCCGCGCGCAGATCAGGGCGGGTCTTTTGATGTCGCTCGAAAGCCCTTCCTCGCGGGCCGGTCAATTGGCGCGGCAACAGATTTTGTGGGGCCGACCCATTCCGCTCCAGGAAACGGTCGATCGCATCAACCGCATCGATGCCGAACGCGTGCGCCATGTCGCGGGCCAGATGTTTTCCCAGGCCAAGCCTTCTATCGCGGGCATCGGGCCGGTAAAGGGTATCCCTGACTATTCGCGCGTCGCGGACAGCTTCAAATAGGGGCCACCGCTCCATGTTTACCTTCGGGGCCATCCGCCAGACGACTCCGGAAATCCGCGGGGATGGTCTGGTCTTGCGCTCGCCGCGTCAGAATGACTATGAGGCTTGGCGCAAGCTGCGGCTTGACAGCCGGGCGTTTCTGGTTCCGTTCGAGCCGCGATGGTCCGAGGCCGAGCTTTCAAACCGCAGCTTTGCCGCACGCGTGCGCCGCAACCGCCGTGATGCTCTCTATGGCACCGAGTTTTCCCTGTTCATTTTCACCCAGCATGGGCGGCTTTCCACGCTAGTCGGGGGCATGACTCTGTCCAATGTCCGGCGCCGTGCTTTCCAGAATGTGACCCTTGGCTACTGGATGGGCGAACAATTCGCGGGCAAGGGCATTATGACGCGCTCGGTTGCCCTGATCTTGCCGTTTGTGTTCGACAGTTTGAACCTCCATCGCATCGAGGCGGCCTGCCTGCCCGATAACATGGCGTCGCGCCGGGTCCTTTCGGCCAACGGCTTTCGCGAAATCGGAATTGCCGAAAACTACCTTCAGATCAACGGGGAGTGGAGGGATCACATGCTGTTTGCACTCACCCGTGAGCATTACGACGATCTTGCCGGTTGAAACCCGCCTTCGCTTGATTGCCAAACGGCGATAAATCCCGCTACCACTGAATGTTGAATTAGGATCGTTGATTAATGACGTTTAAGCCCGTTCGTTCTCTCGTCTTTCTGACCGTGCTGTGTGCGGCACTGGCCGGGCTGGCGGGGCGAGCGATCGCGTTTGAAGTCGTCACGATTCCTGATGGGATCAACGCGGTCAATCTCGGCGCGGCGCTCGATGTTCTTCCCGGCGAGGATGGGCGCGTCCAGATCAGCACTGCCCCGGGCGAAGACGGAATTATCCGCCGCATCGAGATCGTTTCGATTACCGAAGGCGCCAATCCCAATTGGGCTGTCTTTGCGCTGCGCAATGAGAGCGACGTCCAGATCGAGCGATTGCTTGTTGCACCGTATTTTCGGCTTCCGGGTTCTGGCGTCTTTCATCCCGATCTCGGGTCGGCCCGCATAACCGCACTGACGCCCAGCCACGGTCTGCGGCCTGAGCGCGTTCCCGATTCGGAAGCCGATGTTTTTGATGTTGTGATCGATCCCGGCGCCACCGTCACACTGGTCGCTGAACTGCAGTCGGCAACGCTGCCCGAGCTATATCTCTGGGAGCCCGATGCCTATCGCGATTACAAGAATTCCTTCACGCTGTTCCGGGGCACCGTTCTGGGGATTTCGAGCCTTGCAGCGGTCTTTTTGACGATCATGTTCGTGGTCAAGGGCAGGGGCGTCTTTCCGGCCACTGCACTGCTGGCCTGGGCTGTGCTTGCCTATCTCCTCATCGATTTCGGCATATTCGGCCCGCTCATCGGTGTTTCCAACGCACTCATCCAGCCCTTCCGGGCGGCGGCGGAGGCCGCCCTTGCCACGACCCTGTTTGCGTTCCTGTTCATCTACCTCAACCTGCACCGATGGCATTTCAGGTTCACCCATGTCGCCATGGGGCTTTCGGCGGTTTTCCTGGCGCTCTTTGTCTATGCATTCTTTAACCCCGCCCTGGCTGCGGGCATCGCTCGGACATCGCTGGCCCTGATCGGGCTAGGGGGTCTGTTTCTGGTGCTGCTGCTCTCTATCCGCGGCTATGACCGGGCTGTTCTGCTGGTGCCAACGTGGGTGATCTATCTCGCCTGGCTGACCTACGCCTGGATGGTCGTTTCGGGACAGGTCTCCAATGACATCGCTCAATCCGCCGTTGCCGGTGGTCTGGTGCTGATCGTCATGCTGCTTGGCTTTACCGCTGTCCAGCACGCGTTTTCCGATGGGCAGGTCTCCATCGGCGCGTTGTCCGAGGTCGAACGCCGTGCGCTGGCCATGACGGGCTCGGGTGATTTCGTCTTTGACTGGAATATCGACCGTGACCGCGTGAACGTATCCGATGAACTCGCCATCCGGCTCGGCGAGCGTAAAGGTGCCCTGCGCGGCGCGATCAAGCGGTGGCTCGATCGTGTCCACCCCGAAGACCGTGACCGGTTCCGCACCGCGCTCGATACCCTGATCGAGCTCAAACGCGGCAAGGTCAATTCCGATATCCGCATATCGGGCTTTGACGGCAGCTTCCGCGCATTCCGTATGCGGGTCAAACCGGTGCTGGGCGGCGACGGCCAGGTCAACCGCATCGTGGGAACGCTTCAGGACGTGACCGACGAGCGCGCCGGGCGCGACCGGCTTTTGCACGACGCCATCCACGACAGCCTGACCGGCCTTCCCAACCGCCAGCTTTTTCTCGACCGGCTCGAGCGGGCGCTGTTGCGGTCGCGCGAATTCAGCGAAGTCAAACCGGCGGTCTTTCTTGTCGATCTCGACAAATTCACCGATATCGACGAGCGCATCGGCCACATGGCGGCCGACTCCCTGCTTCTTGCGGTTTCAAGACGCCTGTCTCGCCTGCTGCGGCCCCTTGATACTCTGGCGCGCATCTCCGGCGACCAGTTTGCCGTCGTTCTGCTCTCCGAGCAATCGGCCTCCAAGATCGCCGACATCGCCGAACAGATGCGCAAGGCCCTGCGCAACCCGTTCAATTTCGGTGATAGGGACATGACCCTGACCGCTTCGATCGGCATCACGATATATGACAACAAGCCCGTCAAAGCCGAGGATGTGCTGCGCGACGCCGAATTGGCCATGCACTACGCCAAGCGTCACGGCGGCGACCGGATCGAAGCCTTCCGCGCCGCAACACGCTCGATCGCCGTCTATGCACAGGCTCTTGAAGACGATCTCAAGGAGGCGCTGGAGCGCCGCGATCTCCAACTTCTTTATCAGCCCATCGTCGATATCCAGAACGACAATCGCATAGTGGGCGCCGAAGCGCTCATGCGCTGGAACCACCCCGAGCGCGGCCAGGTCAGCCCGTCTGCATTCATCCCGCTGGCCGAAAGGACCGGTCAGATCGAAAAGTTGGGGCGGCTGGCGTTTGAAGAAGCCGCCGAACAGACCCGCCAATGGATATCCGCCATCAAGCTGCCGGAAAGTTTCTTCGTCTCGGTCAATCTTTCGGCCGCACAGTTGACCAGCGAAACCCTGCTCAACGACATGAAGACGCTTGTCGCGCAGCACAAATCGGTGGCCGGGCACATGAAGCTCGAAATCACCGAAAGCCAGGTGATGGGCAATCCCGAACATGCCGTTTATATGCTCGAAGCCTTCAAGGAACTCGGGCTCGGGTTGGCACTCGATGATTTCGGGACCGGGTATTCCTCGCTCTCTTACCTGCATCGCTTCCCGTTCGATACGATCAAGCTGCCCGCACCTTTTGTGCAGATCCGCGATGACAGCGGTATTTCCCACACCCAGATTCCGATTATCAATTCAGTGGTTGGCCTGGCGCGCGAACTCGATCTGGCGCTGATCGCTGAAGGGGTGGAGACTGAGGACGAGATTGCCCGGCTCAAAAGCCTCAATTGCCGCTACGCACAGGGCTTTGCCTTCGGCGCGGCCATGCCCGGCGCCGAACTGCAGCGCCGGCTACAGGCGCAACTGGCCACCAAATAGCAAGACGACACGTGGAAATCCGCTATGCGTTGCCGGCAACGGGGCTGAGTGTGGCGCGGGTGACGCCCAGTGCCGCCAGCGCCGCTTCGTATTTCTTGCTCGCCGGCAGGGAAAACAGCAATTCCTTGGAGGGAGCCGCGGTCAGCCAGCCATTGGTCCGCAATTCGTTCTCGAGCTGGCCCGCGCTCCATTCGCAATAGCCCAGAGCCAGAAGGCTCGCATCGGGTCCCTTGCCCGACATCATGGCGCGAAGCACATCGAGCGTTGCCGTCAGGCACACATCGCCATCCACGGCAAAGGAATTGCCGTCACGGAAATAGTCCGAAGTGTGCAGGACAAATCCGCGGCTTGAATCGACAGGGCCGCCTTTGAAGACGCTCTGATGCAAAAGCCGTTCCGGGATGCGAATAGCATCGTCGCCGTCGTCTTCGAGATCGATCTCGGCAAGAACGTCGGAAAGGTGCATGTCATCCATTGGCTGGTTGACGACCAGCCCCATTGCGCCGTCTTCGCCATGCGCGACAAGATAGATTACCGCCTCGGCAAAACGCTCGTCGCCAATATCGGGCGTTGCGACGAGGAACTGTCCTTTGAGCGTGTCCATACCAACTCACTTTCTGTCCGCCGCCCGTTTATAAACGTAAAGCTTTCCGGCCGGGTTTCAAATCCCCAATGATCACGAAGCGATGATCGAACATCCCTTTCCCATGCCCCATTGCTCCACTAATGGTTTTTCCATGAAGAGTGTGATTGCCATATTTGCTGCCTTGTCCATCGCCGTGCCGTGCCTGGCCTCGGAAACCGAATGGGTCGAGGTCGCCCAGGACGTTTCGGTGCGGCTTGTTTCATCCGACACGCTCGGTGACGACGGCACCGTCTGGATGGGCCTCGAAATCGATATGCCCGCCGATACGAAGACGTATTGGCGTGTGCCGGGCGAAACCGGGCTACCCCTGGTTATCGAAACCGCAGGGTCGCGCCACATTCAGGGTGTCGAAATTGCATGGCCCTATCCCAAACGCGAGGTCGCCGAAGGCTATCTTGACCACGCATTTTACGGCCACGTCCTTTTCCCGCTCGCTGTCGCGGTTGACGGTGATGCCCCCATTCTCGTGGCCGATATCACAATGGGTGTCTGTTCCGATATCTGCGTGCCGGCCAATTTAAGCCTTGAGATCGCGCCCCCGCTCGATGCACCGGACGGCCCTAACGACTTCCGCATCAGACAGGCCCTGGCTGCCGTCCCGTTACCTCTCGACGGCGAGGGTATACTGGGAGCCGCCCGGTTTGACATGAAGGCCGAGGCGATGATCGTCGACCTGCTCGATCCCGGCTTCGACTACACCTCCATGATCGCCCATATCGCCGATTCGAACCTTGTTTTCGGCGAGCCTGAGATCGTGGAGCCTGGCCGTTTGTCCTTCGCCCTTCTTGGACGCGCCGGACCGGAAACTCTGCGCGATGCTTCTGCCCATTTCACCTTCGACAGCCAGGACGGACCCTTCGAGATCATCCGTCCGCTGCCCGGGAATTGACGATAGTCGCCCGATAGTGGGCAATGCGCCTTTGCCAGCCTCGACGCGGGTCGATAATTCTCCTATGACAGAAATGAATCGAGTGCACGCAGGCGCGGCCGGCCAACCTTAGTCTGGCCGTATTCGTCTTGTGTCTGTCTTAGTTATAGCTTGAGGACTTCCATGACGATCCAGCCCGGCCAGCCCATTGCTTCGGTGCCAGTAAAACACGTGACCGAAAGCGGCGTTGAAGATGCAACCAGCGCCGATATTCTGGGCACTGGCACCGTGGTGTTTTTCACCGTGCCGGGGGCCTTTACGCCAACCTGCCATCTCAACCATCTGCCCGGCTATCTCGCCGCCGCCGATCAGCTCAAGGCGGCAGGCGTGGACAAGATCGTTTGCGGTACGGTCAACGATCATCACGTGGTCAAGGCATGGGCGGAATCAACCGGGGCCCTTGGCACGATCGAATTTATCGCCGATGGTCTGGGTAAGCTTGCCAGCGCGCTCGGACTTGAACGCGACCTGTCCGGCGGTGGTCTCGGTATGCGCTTTAATCGCGCCTCGCTGTTGATCCGCAACGGAATGGTCGAGACTGTAAATGTCGAGGGCGCACCCGGTGAGGTTACAAGCTCGGGTGCACCGGCAATGCTCGAAGCGCTCAGGAGCTAACGGATTGGGAAGGACGGGGACGATGATGGGTTCGGTATTGCGTATGGCGGCGGGCACGGCATTGGCCGCGCTTCTGGCCGGATGTTCGATGGGTTCGATGTTCGGCGGTAGCGATGATGCGAGCTATGCCAATATCAACGCCAGTCAGACCCAGGTCGCCCAGGCGGCCAGCGGTGCCCTGCCGGCCATTGCCACCGAATGTCCACCGATCCGCATACGCGAGGGTGCTGAATTTTACCGGACCTATGCCGGTAATCGCACTTCGGACTCCACGGCCCTGCGCTATCAGGGTGTGATCGATCGCGTGTCGCGCAACTGCGTTGTGTCGAACGGCGTTATAACCGTCCAGATGGGTGCCGTCGGCCGTGTGATCGTCGGGCCGTCGGGCGGCGAGGGCAACATCACGATGCCCCTGCGCTTTGCGGTGCAGCGTGACGGACTGGCAGTCTTTTCCCAGCGCTATGACGTCGCTGTCGCGGCCAGCCCCTCGAGCGCCAACGAATTCAGCCAGACGGTGGAAAATGTGGCCATTCCCTATGTGGGCGGCGAGCAGATCACCATTTTCGTGGGCTTTGATAACTAGAGCGTTGACGGGGCCGGGACTTTCTTCCATGGTCCGGCCATCAGCGGGAGAGATCCTGGCCATCGAGCCGGGACGCCGAAGGAGCAACCGCCCCGGAAACTCTCAGGTACAAGGGACCGCTGAGCCCAAGCACCTTGCCTCAAGGCAAAGCGATTGGGCGAAAGAGGTTGGACCCAACCTGCGCCAGGCAGGTTGAGGATCGGCCAGAACTCTGGAAAGCGGAAGCGCAGGCTTCCCACCGACGGGTGTAGCCGGGTCTTGTGGCAAGCAAGCCGCCCGGGAAATCTCTCAGGTTGACCGACAGAGGGGGCACTACGTTACGATGCATTTCCAATGCGTCGTTGTGTGGTGCCGTCCATCGTGTAACCCGGAGAGACCGATATGGCCGCAGAGGCCCAGACCGACCTACTCAAAACGGCGCTTTATGACCGCCATGTCGCTGCCGGCGGCAGGATGGTCGAATTTGGCGGCTACGCGCTGCCCGTCCAATATGCCGGGATCGTTGCCGAGCACAATCATACACGGCAAGCCGCGAGCCTGTTTGATGTCTCGCACATGGGCCAGGTCGTCATAACAGGTCCCGACCACAATTCGACAATCGCCGCACTCGAAGCCCTCACGCCCGCCGATCTGGCGTCCCTCGCTCCCGGCCAGATGCGCTATACAGTGCTGCTTAATGACGAGGGTGGCATTGAGGACGACCTTATCATCACCCGCCCCGCCGAGGGTCAGGAGCCAGATGGGGTGATGTATATGGTGGTCAATGCGGCCCGCAAGCACCACGACCTCGAATTCATCCGCGCCAAGGCGCCCGCAGACGTAACGTTCGACCTGCGTGATGATATTGCGCTCATCGCGCTGCAGGGCCCCCGTGCCGCCGAAGTGCTTGCCGAGCATTCAGACATCACCGGAAAGCTCGGCTTCATGCAGGCCGGCCCCGCCGTGGTCGGCGGTATTTCCGTCAACGTCTCGCGTTCGGGCTACACCGGCGAAGACGGTTTTGAGCTCTCGGTGACCAACCAGGACGCGCCAGCGCTGTTCGACCTGCTGGTTGCCGATCCGCTGGTTGAACCGGCCGGACTTGGCGCACGCGACAGCCTGCGGCTCGAAGCCGGGCTTTGTCTTTACGGTCACGACATGACCGATACGATCGATCCGGTTTCTGCCAGCCTGCTGTTTGCCATCGGCAAGCGCCGCCGGACCGAAGGCGGCTTTACCGGCGCCGATGCCGTCCTTGAGCGCCTTGCCAAGGGCGCCGATGACAAACGTGTGGGCATCCGCTTCGAGGGTCGCCAGCCTGTCCGAGAGGGCGCTGAGCTTGTCGATGCGAGCGGCACGGTCATCGGCAAGATCACCTCGGGCACCTTCGCTCCTACGGCACAGGCGTCGATAGCCATGGGCTATGTGCCCGCCGACATCGCCAAAGAAGGCGAGCCCGTCACCGCAATGGTGCGCAGCAAGCCCATCGTCGGCACAATCGCCAAAATGCCTTTCGTTCCACAGCGCTATTACCGCAAACCGACCTGATCCAGAGGGGACCTCACCATGACCACCCGCTATACAACCGACCATGAATATGTCCGCACCGAAGGCAAGATCGGCGCGGTCGGCATTTCCAGCTTCGCCCAGGAGCAGCTTGGCGACATCGTGTTCGTCGAATTGCCCGCAGTTGGCGCCAGCTTCAAGAAGGGCGAAGAAGTCGCCGTCGTTGAATCGGTCAAGGCCGCTTCGGAAATCTATGCGCCGGTTTCCGGAACCGTGACCGAGATCAACGACGCCCTCTCCGATGAGCCCGGTCTTATCAATACCGACCCTGCCGCCGGCGGCTGGATCTTCAAGCTCGAATTGTCCGACGAAGCCGAACTCGAAGGCCTCATGGACGAAGCCGCCTACGCCGATCACACGGCCTGACCCTTTTTGATCTGAACCGGAGCCGCGATGCGCTATCTCCCCCATTCCGCCGCTGACCGCCAGCACATGCTGGCCACGATCGGTGCGTCTTCCATCGATGATCTGTTCGCCGCCGTGCCTGAATCGGTCCTTGGCACCTTCAGCCCGGATCTGCCCGATCACCAGCCAGAATTTGCCGTCGAAGCGCATATGCGCGGGCTGGCGAAAGCCAACCATGCCGCAGGCGATGGCCCGTTCTTTGTCGGCGCAGGCGCCTATCGCCATCACGTTCCGGCCACTGTCGATCATCTGATCCAGCGTTCGGAATGGCTCACCGCCTATACGCCCTACCAGCCTGAGATTTCTCAGGGCACGCTCCAGATGCTCTTTGAGTTCCAGACCCAGGTCGCAAACCTGACCGGCATGGATGTGGCCAACGCCTCGATGTATGACGGCTCGACGGCCACGGCCGAGGCCGTTCTGATGGCGCGGCGCATCACCAGAAAGAACAAGGTTTTCCTCTCGGGCGGCCTGCATCCGCAATACCGCGACACCGTCGTCACCTACCTCTCGGGAGAAGAAGGGCTCGAATGCCTCGCGCCGTCGCCCGAAGGGCAGGGCGATATTGTCGACCATATCGATGACGATACCGCCGCCATTGTCATTCAGACCCCCGATTTCTACGGCCACCTCCGCAATGTCTCGGCGTTGGCCGAAGCCGCCCATGCAAAGGGCGCTCTGCTGATCGTCGTCGTCACCGAAATCATCTCGCTGGGCCTTCTCGAAGCACCGGGCGCCCTCGGCGCCGACATTGTAGTTGCCGAGGGTCAATCGCTGGGCAACCCGCTGACCTTTGGTGGTCCCTATGTCGGACTTCTGGCCTGCCGCGAGAAATTCGTGCGCCAGATGCCGGGCCGGTTGTGCGGCGAAACGATCGATGCCGATGGCGAGCGCGGGTTCGTCCTGACGCTCTCGACCCGCGAACAGCACATCCGCCGCGAAAAGGCGACGTCCAACATCTGCACCAATTCCGGTCTGTGCGCGCTAGCCTTCACCATTCATCTCTCGCTCTTGGGCGAAAGAGGACTGACCCGGCTTGCAAAGCTCAATCATTCGCGCGCCGTTGCGCTGGCCGATGCATTGGCAGCGGCGGGGATCTCTGTTCTCAACACATCCTTTTTCAACGAAATGACCGTGCGATTGCCATCGCCTGCGGCCCCTGTGGTCGAAGCTCTGGCGGCCAAGGGCATCCTCGCCGGCCTGCCGGTTTCGCGGCTCGAGCCGGGCAAGCCTGACGTGGAGGATCTTCTGATCCTCGCCGCGACAGAGCTAACGACCGACGCCGATATCTCCGCGCTTGTCGAAGCACTGAAGGGAGAAATTGCATGAGCATGAACACCCAGGGCCGCCCAACCACTCCCACTGCCGCAATGGGCTCCGCCGGTTCAGGGCCAGCCGCTTTGCTCCCCGCCGAACCGCTTCTCTTCGAGATCGGCGACCGTGACCATTCCGGTGTCGACCTGCCCGATGTCGAGGTCTCCGACGACCGCCTCGGCGGCCTGCGCCGCAAGAGCGAGCTTGATCTTCCCGGGCTCACCGAACCCGAAGCCATGCGCCACTATGTGCGCCTTTCGCGCCGCAATTACTCCATCGATTCGGGCATGTATCCGCTCGGCTCGTGCACCATGAAGCACAATCCTCGGCTCAACGAAAAAATGGCGCGGCTGCCGGGATTTGCCGATATCCATCCGCTCCAGCCTGTCTCGACAGTGCAGGGTGCCCTCGGCGTCATGGAGCAACTCAGCCATTGGTTGATGGAACTGACCAACACCGCCGCGGTAGCGCTCTCGCCCAAGGCCGGCGCGCATGGCGAACTCTGCGGCATGATGGCCATCAAGGCCGCCCATGAGGCAAAAGGGCAGGGGCACCGCAAGATCGTGCTCGTGCCCGAAAGCGCCCACGGCACCAACCCGGCAACTGCCGCTTTCCTCGGCTACTCGGTTAAATCCATCGATGCCAATGAACACGGCACGGTCGATGTCGAAGCCGTCAAGGCGGCGCTCGGCGATGACGTCGCGGCCATCATGCTGACCAATCCCAACACCTGCGGTCTGTTCGAATCCCAGATCATCGAGATCGCGGCGGCCGTTCATGACGCTGGTGCCTATTTCTACTGTGATGGCGCCAATTTCAACGCCATCATGGGCGTTGTGCGGCCGGGCGATCTGGGTATCGACGCCATGCACATCAACTTGCACAAGACCTTTTCGACGCCTCACGGCGGCGGCGGACCGGGCGCCGGCCCCGTCGTGCTGTCAGAAGCTCTTGCACCATTCGCGCCGGTTCCATTCCTGCGCAAGGATGGGGAAAAGATCGGGCTGGTCGAGCACGTCGAGGGCGATGCCTTCGGGCGCCTGACGGCTTTCCACGGCCAGATGGGCATGTATGTGCGGGCCTTGACCTATATGCTCAGCCATGGCGCCGACGGACTGGCGCAAGCGGCGCGTGACGCGGTGCTCAACGCCAACTATCTCAAGGCGCGTCTCGAAGATCTGTTCTCGGCACCCTTCAACGGACAGCCGGTCATGCACGAAGTGCTGTTTGATGATTCCTTTCTCAAGGGAACGGGTGTCTCCACGCTCGATTTCGCCAAGGCGATGATCGACGAGGGGTTCCACCCCATGACCATGTATTTCCCCCTTGTCGTGCATGGCGCCATGCTGATCGAGCCCACCGAAAGCGAGTCGCTTCAGACCCTTGATGCGTTCGTTGCCACAATGCGGGAACTGGCGGAAGACGCCCGTGCCGGCAATGCGGAACGGTTCACATCGGCACCGATGCGGGCCCCGCTGCGCCGGCTGGACGAGACCCGCGCAGCCCGCCAGCCACGCCTGAAATGGAGCCCGCCGGACGACAGTCTCCAGGCTGCGCAATAGCAATCGCGCCTCTCCGCCGACGGCGGGGAGGCAAAAACACCTTTGATCGGCACGCCAAACCCCTTAAACTTCGACGGTACTAGTCGGAGGGCGTCAATGTCGAATATGAACCCCCACGTGCTTGAAACCTTCCGGTTTCAGGCCGAGGCCTGCCGAAGTCTGGGCTCCCCATTCACCGCCACTGTGTGTGACCTGCTAGCCGAACGGCTGACCGATTCGTCGCGTTTTGGTGCGCGGATATTGAACTGGCCCGATTCGGCCCGGGCCGATGCCATCGCCCTGCGCGCCACTGGGGCGCTCCACGCCCTGGTCCGGTCAGGCAATGCCCGCGAACTCGCTTCGCTCTATCCGCCATTGGAAGCCAGGCCCGATCAGCTTTGGGAAGCCGTTGAGAAGGCGATCGAAAAGCACGACGATTTCCTGCACGATTTTCTCGACAGCCCGCCCCAGACCAACGAGGTCATGCGTTCGTCCGCTCTGCTCGGCATGGCCCTGCGGCTTGCAGAAAGGCTGAAAATGCCTTTGGCGCTCTACGAGATCGGCGCCAGCGCCGGGCTGAACCTTGCTTTCGATACCTATCATTATGCCCTCGGCAACGATCGCGAATGGGGCGACAGCAATGCGCTCGTCAATATCGAGAGTGAATGGCGCGGCCATATTCCCTCGCTCGAAACCGAGCTTGAGATCGCAAGCCGCCAGGGCTGCGACCGCAACCCGCTCGACCCGCATTCGCCCGAAAGCGTCGAGCGCCAGCTTGCCTATATCTGGGCCGACCAGCACAATCGCATCGGTCGTGTTTCGGCCGCCTTGTCGGCCGCCGCGTCCCGGCCCTATGACGTCGAGCGGGCCGACGCAGCCGACTGGGTCGCCTCAAAACTGGCCGAAACGCCCCAGTCGGGAGTGGCGCGGGTATTTTTCCACACCATCGTTTGGCAATATCTACCCAAGCCCGTCAAGGATCGGATCACCGAGACGTTTGAATTGGCCGGCGCGAACGCGACCGCCGACACTCCGCTTGTCTGGATGTATATGGAAGCCGAGGGCCATGCCGCCGGTGCGGTGCTCAAGCAGACCGTCTGGCCGGGCGGGGAAAAAGAAACCGTCGGACTGTCCGATTATCACGGTCGCTGGGTCGACTGGACATAAAAAACGGCCTCGGAGCACCTCCGGGGCCGCTTTCAAATGGCAGGACCAGGCTTAATCGAGCGCGGCAACAGCGATGATTTCCACCCGCAGATTGGGCGACGCCAGGCGGGCCTCATAACAGGCGCGGGCCGGCGGATTGGCCGGATCGATCCATCTGTCATAAACCGAATTCATGGCTGCAAAATCGGCGATGTTGGTCAGCAGCACCTGTACTGACAGCACCTTGGATTTGCTCGTTCCTGCCTCGGCCAGCAGGGCATCCATCTTCTCGAGCACCTGGGCGGTCTGGGTTTCGATGGTGGCGAATTCATCCTTGGCCACCTGACCGGCGAGATACAGCGTATTGCCGTGCTTGACGGCCTGGCTCATGCGCGGGCCGGAATGAAGGCGTTCAATGGTCATCGGGTTTCTCCTTGTGGTCCTGATACAAAAACGGGCCCCGTGGGGCCCGCAAAATCGGTCTGATGCATTGGCTCAATTGAGCCGGCTGGCCACGTCCTTGATCGACTGATCGACAAGCGCGCCGCCGTTGTCCTTGACCTGATCGGCAAGGATGAGGCGGGCGGCCTCGATGGCCACATCGGCGGAGCGGGCGCGAACATCGGCAAGCGCCTGCGCCTCTGCCTGGGCAATCTTGTCTTCCACAGCCTTGGTGCGGCGGGCGACCATGTCTTCAAGCGCGGTTTCGGCCTCGGCCGTCATGCGTTCTGCTTCGTCCTGCGCGGCCGCAACGATCTCTTCGGCTTCGCTTTCGGCGGCCTTGCGCTTGCGCTCATATTCGGCCAGCAACGCCTGTGCTTCCTCACGCAGACGCTTGGCTTCGTCCAGATCGGATTCGATCTTGGCGATGCGGCTGTCGAGCGCCTTGGTAACGAAGGCCGGGACCTTGAAATAGATCACGATCCCGAAAAAGATGAGGAGAGCGATAAAGGCCCAGAATGTGGCATCGAGTTCCATGTCGGGCTACTCCTTGCTGGCCTTGGCAACCGCATCGCGGGCCGCCTTGACGGGCACTTTGCCGATGAGCTGGGCGACGACCGCCTGTGCGGTATCCGCGGCGATTTCGTCGACATGTCCCATCGCTTCGGCCTTGGTCGCAGCAATCCGCTCTTCGGCCGATGCGACCTTCTTGGCGAGATTGGCTTCGACCTTGGACCGGGCCGTGTCGAGCTTGGTCTTGTTCTCGGCGCGGGCGGCTTCGGCAATGCTGTGAGCATTCGAGCGCGCCTCGGCGAGTGCTGCCTCATAGGAAGCGATAGCCTGATCGGTTTTCTGGCGCAGGCGCTCGGCTTCGGCCAGATCGCCTTCGATCCGGTCGCGGCGTTCCTCGAGGATTTCGCCGATCCGCGGCAGCGCCAGCTTTTTCATGACGAAATAAAGCGCGGCAAAAGTAATGGCCAGCCACAACAGCTGGGAAGGGAATGTCGTCGCGTCGAACGGGGGAAACACGCCTGAGACGTGCTCTCCGCCATCCGCACCGACCACTTCATGGGTTTCGCCGTCCGGAGATTCTTCGAGCGAAATGATGTGGTCTTCGAGCGGCTCGACGGCCTCCTCGAGTGCGGTTTCCTGTGCCTGGACCTGGCTAATCATGCGCTATCCGCCAATTGAAAAGTCTGGTGTGCCGGCCAATGCCGGCACATGGCAAGGCAGCCGAAGCGTGCTCCGGCCGCCTTCAAATATTCTGTTGCGGAAATTAGACCGCGAACAGGAGCAGAAGGGCAACCAGGAACGAGAAGATGCCCAGAGCTTCGGTCACAGCGAAACCGAAGATGAGGTTACCCGACTGGCTGGGAGCAGCCGACGGGTTGCGCAGTGCACCCGACAGGAAGTTCCCGAAGATGTTGGCCACGCCAATGGCGGCGCCGGCCATACCGAAACATGCAATGCCTGCACCGATGTACTTTGCGGCTTCAGCTTCCATTTTGTGATCCTTTCAAAGCCTTGAAACTTAACGGAGTCTAGTGGAGATCAATGCGAAGGGTGGATCGCATCGTTGAGATACATGGAGGTCAGCACGGCAAAGACATAAGCCTGAACCGCCGACACCATGAATTCGAGAGCTGTGAGCGCCACGCCCATGATGAGCGGCAGCACGGCACCTGCGATGCCTACGGCCCCCAGGGACGCAAGCGAAACGACAAAGCCGGTGAACACCTTGAGCGTGATGTGGCCGGCCAGCATGTTGCCGAACAGACGAACCGAGAGCGAAATCGGACGCGAGAGGAACGAGATGACCTCGATCGGCGTCACGATGGGAATGATATAGCCCGGCACGCCCGAAGGCACGAAAAGTTTGAGGAATTTAGGACCGTTCTTGATGAACCCGTAGGCCACCACAACGGTCATTACCAGCATCGCCAGTGCGAAGGTCACGATGATCTGGCTCGTGAATGTATAGAAATATGGGATCATGCCGAACATGTTCCCGATAAAGATAAACGTGAACAGCGAGAACACGAAGGGGAAGAATTTCATCCCTTCCGAACCCGCGCCACTTCGCACCATATTGGCCACGAATTCGTACGCCATCTCACTGGTCAGCTGCCAGCGATTGGGAACAAGCCCACGTCCGCGCGTCGACAGGATGAGATAGGCGCAGATCGTGATGGTGGTCAGCACCATAAACAGCGAGGAATTCGTAAACGAGAGCGTGATGCCGCTCCCCTCGGTGCCGTCGCCGCCGATGGTCCCGAAGGTGAAGATGTCATAGATGACAAATTGGTGAATCGGATCGTTCGCCAAGGTTCTAAAGCCCCTATCTCGCCCTTCAGTCCACACTATCCGCATCATCAGATGCGGTTTTATCTGCATTCAGCTCTGCCACTACACGAGTGACATTCACAATTCCAGCGGCAAAGCCCACCATGAACATGATGAGCAGCGCCCAGGGGCTGGTCCCTGCGAAAAAATCGATCAGGTATCCAATACCCGACCCCACAAGGATAGCCGCAACAAACTCGGCGCCAATGCGCAAACCACGCGCCAGCGTCGACATGTCGCCCTGCCGGGATGCTTGCTGACTGCCATTGGCAGCCGCGCGCGCTTCCTGAGCCTTCCTGATCCGCGCCGCCAGTTCGGATGTCTCCGATTGACGCGGGGAGGTCCCGTTTCCAGCCGGTTTGTCGTCGGGATTGGTCACTTCAAAACCACCGCTCCAGCCCAGCCGGACACCCGGCAAGAGGGTGCCTTCAAAGTCGCGCGCACCATAGTTGCGGCTCCCCGAGGTGTCAAGCTACGGTCGTTGTCAAAAAAATACAGAAAATCAAATGCTTAACCGATATGCGAGGGGGTGCGGCATCCCGTCAACTCTTCCATTGTGGTAAGACAATGACGAGGCGGGGGATTCTTCCTATGGATCAGGCTGCGGTGGCGAACCCCAACAGGCCGCCAACGATTGCGATGTCGGTCATCAACTCGCCTCGAGAAAGGTTTCGGCGGTGCGCAGATCGACGGACACGAGCTGGCTGACCCCGCGTTCGGGCATGGTGACCCCGAACAGCCGATCCATGCGCGCCATTGTGATGGGGTTGTGGGTAATGACCACGAAACGTGTGTCGGTGCGCTGGCGCATCGATTCCAGAAGGTTACAGAACCGCTCCACATTGGCATCGTCGAGTGGCGCATCCACCTCGTCGAGCACGCAGATGGGCGCTGGGTTGGTCAGGAACACCGCAAAGATCAGGCTCATTGCGGTCAGCGCCTGCTCACCGCCCGAAAGCAGCGTCATGGTCTGAGGCTTCTTGCCCGGCGGCTTGGCGATGATCTCGAGTCCCGCCTGCAGCGGATCGTCGCTTTCAACGAATGTCAGTTCCGCCGTGCCACCACCGAACAATGTGGTGAACAGGTCGCGGAAATGGGTGTTGACCTTTTCGAATGCTTCGTTGAGCCGGGCACGACCCTCGCGGTTGAGGTTGGAAATGCCGGTGCGCAGCTTGGCGATCGCTGCGATCAGATCCTCGCGGTCGGCCACCATCTTGTCGAGCTTGTCCTGAACCTCCTCGGCCTCCTGCTCGGCCATAAGGTTAACCCCACCCAGCCGTTCGCGCTCGGCCTTGAGCCGATCGACCCGGGCCTCGGTGGCTGCCTCTTCGGGCAGGGCAGCTTCGGGCCTGATCCCGGCGGCCTCTGCTGTCCGGTCTGCGGAAATTCCCAGTGTTTCTGCGATCTGGCGCTCGATCTGCTGGCGGGTTGCGATGTTGCCCTTGAGCCGCTCTTCCACGCGCGCCATTTCCGCGCGGGTGTCGGCCAGCCCCTCGGCAGCCAGCCGCGCGGCCTTGTCTGCCTCGCGAAATGCGCTTTGGGCTTCGTTCAACTTGTCCGAAGCCCGCTTGCGGGCATATTCTGCGTCTTCAATCTGGTCTTCGAGTTCGGCACGCTTGAGATCGAACGCGTCAGGTGTCGCGTTAAGCTCCGAGATCTGTGCTTCGATTTCGCCCTTGCGGCGCTCGAGCGTTTCGATCTGGCTTTGCGCGCCGGCCCGTCGCCGTTGCCAGCTTTCCAGCTCCTGCCCGATTCGCGATAGCCGCGAAGTGCGCATCTGCGAGGCGCTTTCGAACCCGGCCAGCCGCACACGCGCCTGCTCGGCGGCTTCGCGCAGATTGGCCAGTGCCCGTTGGCGCGTCTCGGCCTCACGCACTGCATCGCCCTCGGCCCCCAGTTCTTCCAGCGCCGCCTGGGCCTCCTCGGCGATGGCCACCGCCTCGGCGAGATTGTCCTCGATCCGCGCCTGCGATTCAGCTAGTGCGCTGCGCCGTGCGGCCAATTCTGCCAGGTTTTTCTGGGCCGAATCGACGCCGGCCTGTGCCGTTGCAATGCCGCGCTGCGCCTCCCGCCAGGCGCTGCGCCGTGCCGTTTCAGCCTCGCGGGCGGTCTCGACCCGTGTCCGCAGATTGGAGATTTTGCTCTGCGCCTCGTTCCGCGCACCGCGCAGCCCGGTGATTTCGCTGTCGAGTTCGGCAAGCCGGTTGCGCTGGGCGAGCCTTTGCGCCGCCGCGCTGGGGGCGTCGGGCTTGGCGACGAATCCATCCCAGCGCCACAACCCGCCATCGGCGCTGACCAGCCGCTGCCCGGGCTTGAGCAGGGCCATCAGCCGTTCGCCGTCCTCTGCGCTATCGACAATTCCGATCTGGTCGAGACGGCGCTTGAGCAAAGGCGTGCCCGAAACCTGGCTCGACAACGCGACCACGCCGTCGGGCAGCGCCGGATCATCTGGTCCCGCACTTTCGGTCCAGTAGAGCGGGGCTGCATTGTCGTCGGAAGCCTCCAGATCGTCGCCCAGCGCCGCCCCGAGCGCCGTTTCCATCCCCGGCGCCACCCGCAGCGCATCGACAATGGCCGGCCACAGCGAACCGCCATCGACGTTGAGCACGCGGGCCAGCGTTTCCGCCTCGCTTTCGAGCCGGTTGAGTCTGCCTTCGATATCGGCCAGTTGCGGCTGGGCCCCTTCAAACGCCGCGACCGCCTCGGTGGTTTCGATCTCGGCCGTTTCCACCTCCGCCTCTGCGATGGCGAATGCTTCCAGAATCTCGTCGAGCCTCGCCTGGCGCTCGCCAACCGTGTGATCTGCCGCAAGACTCTCTTGGAGGGCCGCTACATCGCGGGCAATGTCGGACTGCTGGGCTTGCAGCCTGCCAACGCGCTGGCTGGCCTCTTCGGCGGCTCTGGTGGCCTGCGCGCGTTGAGCGCGTATCGCGGCAACCGCGTCTGCCGCCGAGCGGGCCGCGGCTTCGGCCTCATCGAGCGCTGCTCGGGCCTCGTCAGCCTGCGCACGAGCCATTTCACTCGCTTCACTTTCCGCTTCCGCCGCTTCGGCCAACTCGAGCCGTTCGCCTTCGAGCGTCTCGATCAACCCCTCGCTGTCCCCGATCAGCGCCGTCTCGCGTGCAATGTCGGTATCGATCTGTTTGAGCCGGTCATCGAGTTCGGCCCGGCGCGAATTGGCGCGTCGCAATTCGTCCTCGAGCTGGCTGCGCAGGATGGTCAGCCGCTGCAACGCCGCTCCCGCCGCCGCATCGGCATCGCGCAACGGCTGGAGTTCGGCATCCATTGTCTCGACAAGCTTTTTTGCCTGATGTTCGAGGTGCGACGCGTCGGCCAGCTGGCTGACGAGCCGGCCCTGCTGGGCTTCGGTCTCTTTCTCGGCATAGCGGGTCTTGACCCAGCGAATATGATAGAGCGTGGCCTCGGCCCGCCGTATGTCGCCTGAAAGAGCCCTGTAGCGTGTCGCTTGCCGTGCCTGACGCTTGAGCGTTTCAAGCTGCACCTCGACCTGGGCAATGATGTCGTCGACCCGCTCAAGGTTCTGTTCGGCAGCCCGCAAACGCAACTCGGCTTCGTGCCGGCGCGAATGCAGGCCCGAAATCCCCGCAGCCTCTTCCAGCAGCGCCCTGCGCTGGGTTGGCTTGGCGGCAATAAGCTCGCCGATCTGGCCCTGCCGCACAAGGGCAGGGGAATGTGCCCCGGTCGAAGCATCGGCAAACATCAACTGCACATCGCGCGCCCGCACGTCGCGCCCGTTTATGCGATAGACCGAACCCTGCTCTCGCTCGATGCGCCGGGAAATCTCTATGGTGTCGGCCGTGTTGAAGGCCTGCGGCGCCGTGCGGTCGGAATTGTCGAGAACGACGGTGACTTCCGCCGAGTTGCGGGCCGGGCGATTGCCCGAGCCCGAAAAAATGACGTCATCCATCCCCGAGGCACGCATGGCCTTGTATGAGCTTTCGCCCATCACCCAGCGCAGGGCCTCGACGAGGTTGGATTTGCCGCATCCATTCGGTCCCACGACCCCGGTGATTCCGGGTTCGAGAACCAGTTCGACAGGGTCGGTGAAGGATTTGAAGCCTAGGAGCTTGAGGCGCGAAAATTTCATTCCGCGCCTCGAAAAAGGGCGGAGCTAGAGGCGATTCTCGATTTCGGCGGAAAGCCCTGCATAATCGGGTGTGCCCTCGAACCTGTCCCCATTGATGTAGAAAGTCGGCGTGCCCTGCAGCCCGAAGTCGTTGAGCGCCTGCTCGCGGGTCGCTTCGATAGCAGCCAACATTTCCTGGTCGGTCAAGACTTCCTCGAACCTTTCCTGTGTAAACCCGAATTGTTCGGCGACTTCGAAGATCGCCTGACGTGGGTTTTCACTCGCAGCCCACACCGTCTGGGTGTCGAAATAGGCCGCGATGACCTCGTTGTACTGCTCACCTGACGCTTCGGCGACCATGAACACGGCGAGATCGAGCACGTTGCGGCGGAAGGGGCGCTGGATGAAGCGGATCTTGCCGGTCTCGATGTATTCTTCTTCCAGTTGGGGGAGAGCACCGGCGTGGAAGGCGGCGCAGTGCGGGCAGGTGGGAGAAATATATTCGACCACAGTCACGCTCGCATCGACGCCGCCCATCGGGCGGTCGGCCAGGGGGGGATTGTTGATCGCGTCGCCATTGATCGGTTCGATTGCCGATCCGTCATAAAGTGCGACATCGCCACTGGCCTCGGGCTCGGCGTCGTTGACGACATTGGCCGTGACTTCAGCCTCGGCACTGGAGTCGCTGCATCCGTAGATGAGGGTGGCAAGTCCGACACTGGACCCGGCGATCAGCAGACTTCTGCGATTGAGCGACAATGGTTTGCTCCTTAATGTCTCAACAAATTACGGCGCACACTACACGGGGCGAATCCGGCGGCAAGGGGGCAAGACGTTCACATGCCGGTGAAATCGGCCTAAAATCGCCCGGCCAGCCGCTTTATCAGCTTCGTTTCCCCAAAACGCCGCGCCCCAGTTTCTCCAGCGCTTCGCGCAGTCCATCGTCCTCGATGGTGCCCGTTTGCGCCTTTATGCTGTCAATGGCAGCGCGGGGCAACGTCTTTGGCGGCTCGGAGCGTTTGGTTTCGGCCACCAACGGCATGGGCGAGAGGCGAACCGAGCCAACGATCAGATAGCCGAAATAGCGGTTTATGGCAGCGGCGATGGCCTGCCCTTCATGGGTCAGCGCCAATCCGTGGCCTTCAAGACACCGCAAATGCAATATCGCCCCTTCGGGATCGGGACGGTCGCGGCGCGGCCACACCAGCTTGTCGGGCATGGAAATCTTGTCCCAGGGCGGTGGCGCGATGGTTTGCCAATGGGCGATCAGATCGCGCCCCGCAAATCCGCGCTTTTTCAGCGCCGGATCGAGTGTCTTGCCGATCATGTCGCCCAGTTGCACCGTGCGGTTGCTGCGCTTTGGCGGTGGAGATTTGCTGGCCATGCTTGCGCCAATGTCCTTTGGCTCTGTAGGTGTTCCATTATGGCCCAGACCGCTTCCACGCAACACTCCGAAATTGCCGCCATCGATGCAGGCGCCGTACTTGACTGGTACGATCGGCATGCGCGCGATCTTCCCTGGCGTGTCTCGCCCGCCGATCGGGCTAGGGGAATAAGGCCCAACCCTTACTTCGTCTGGCTGAGCGAAATCATGCTCCAGCAAACAACCATCGCCGCTGTGCGCAAATATTTCGCGGCTTTCACGAGCCTCTGGCCCACAGTCGAGAACCTCGCCGCTGCTCCGCTCGATGATGTGCTCGTGCAATGGGCCGGGCTGGGCTATTACGCTCGTGCGCGTAATCTTCATGCCTGCGCTGTTGCCATCGTCGACCAGCATGGCGGCGTGTTTCCCTCGACCGCCGCCGCCCTGCGCGATCTGCCCGGCATCGGCGATTACACCAGCGCCGCCATCGCCGCCATCTGCCATGACGAAGTCGTCGCGGTGGTGGATGGCAATGTCGATCGCGTGGTCGCCCGCTATGTCGCCCTTCCCAGCCCCGTGCGTGAGGAAAAACCTCTGGTGCGCGCCACGGTGCAGCAGGCGGTGCCCAAGCGGGCGGGCGATTTTGCCCAGGCCATGATGGATCTGGGCGCCACCATCTGTGCCCCGCGCCGCGCAAATTGCCTTTTGTGTCCACTTGAACCGGCCTGCCTTGGGACAAAAACCGGAGATCCTCTGGCTTTCCCGGTCCCGCCGGCAAAAGTCGAAAAGCCCCATCGGCACGGCCATGCTTTTGTTATCCGCCATCCCGAGGGCAAGGTTTTTCTGCGCCAGCGCGGGCCAAAGGGCATGCTCGCCAAAATGACCGAAACGCCCGGCAGCCCGTGGAGCGATACCGAAACCGCCGCCACCTTTCCCTTTGCCGGAGATTGGCGCGCCGCTGGAGAGGTCAACCACACCTTTACCCATTTCCACCTGACACTGACCGTCTGGTCGGTCACCGCCGACACCCCCCTCGATGAGGGCTGGTGGGCCGAGGAGACGATGCTGGACCGCGAAGCCTTGCCCAGCCTGTTCCGCAAGGTGCTTAAGACTTCGGGCCTTGAATAGCGGCACCCGCAGGGGTGCGCGCCGTGAAACAGTATGGACGAGACGAAGTCGAGGACCCCGGCGAGCGTTCGCCGCGCCGTCGCAGGCGCAACGAAGGGCATAGGGCGATTTTAGCCCGTCATGCCCGCAGTGGTGCACGCCGTGAGATAGAAAAAAGCCCCCGGCAAAACCGGGGGCCAGAATGCCTGACTGATTGGAGGTCGAAATCAGGCAGAAAGCTTGTCGAGCGAAGCGCGTATGCGCTCACGAAGCGTATCGAGGGGCGCCAGTTTGCTACCATCCTCATAGTGCCAGAAGGTCCAGCCGTTGCAGGCTTCAAAGCCCTGAACGAGAGCGCCGACCCTGTGGATTGACCCACTCTTGTCGTCGCTGACCAGTGAACCGTCGACACGAACCACTGCACTATAACGCCTTGCGGCGTCGAAAAGTTTCGTGCCCGGCGCGATCAATCCCTGTTCAATCAGCGAACCGAACGGAATGCGCGGCGCAGAGCGCTTAGGCACAGTGGTTTCAATGGCATTCAAATCGTGCGGTTTGATGGCGGCAATGCGTTTCAAAGCTGCATTTATATAGGCGTTTTCGCGTTCGATGCCGATGAAGTGCCGCCCCAGTTTCTTGGCCACGGCACCCGTCGTGCCCGTGCCGAAAAACGGATCGAGCACCACATCGCCCGGCTTGGTCGTGGCCATCAGCACGCGATAGAGCAGCGCTTCGGGTTTTTGGGTCGGATGGACCTTTTCGTCATTGGCATCCTTGAGCCGCTCGCTGCCCGTACAGATGGGAAACAGCCAGTCGGACCGCATCTGCGTATCGTCATTGGAGAGTTTGAGCGCCTCATAATTGAAGGTGGGGCGGCTCTTCTGGCTGCGCGATGCCCAGATCAGCGTTTCATGCGCGTTGGTAAACCGCGTGCCGCGGAAATTGGGCATCGGGTTGGCCTTGCGCCATACCACGTCGTTGAGCATCCAGAAGCCCAGATCCTGCAGCGCTGCGCCCACCCGAAAAATATTGTGGTACGAGCCGATCACCCAGATCGCGCCATTGGGTTTCAAAATCCGGCGGGCCGCCGCCATCCAGGCCCGGGTGAAGGCGTCGTAATGAGCAAAGCTCTCGAACTTGTCCCATTCGTCGTCGACAGCATCGACCTTGGACTGGTCGGGGCGGGTCAGGCCCTCTTCGAGCTGCAGATTATAGGGGGGGTCGGCAAAGATCAGGTCCACCGAGGCTTCGGGAAGCGCATTCATGTGCGCGATGCTGTCACCAACCAGGATCGTGTCGATGGGGAGGTGGCTTTCTTCAAGCCCCGGCGCGCGTTTCCGCGCCGCTGAACCTGTACGCAACATACTGATAACCCTAACGCAAAACTAACACGCCATTTCTACAGCGTTGGGGTTAAGCGGCGCCTAAATGTTAGGGTTAACTTGGGGTTAAGGCCAATCAGCGCCGCGCCGCGAGCACCGGCGCAAAGCTCATCCGATGCATCTCGCAAGGGCCGTGCGTGGCCAGCGCCTCAAGGTGCAGCGCAGTGCCATAGCCTTTGTGCTGGCCGAAGCGGTAGTGCGGGAGCCCGCTATCCATGATCTGGCACATCCGGTCGCGTACGACTTTGGCGACGATCGACGCTGCCGCAATCGAGAGCGATTTTCCGTCACCGCCGATCACGAACTGTCCCGTGCACGAAAGGCCTTCTGGCACGTCGCGACCGTCGATCAGCGCCAGGTCGGGCCGGACGGGCAGGGCATCGAGCGCTCGGCACATGGCCCATAGGGTGGCGCCGCGAATGTTGAGCCTGTCGATCACCTCGACCGGTGCCGCGCAGAAACCCACCTGCGATGTCGCCACGATCTGGGCAAACAGCGCTTCGCGCCGGTCTTCGGTGAGTTTTTTGGAATCATTGAGCCCTGGAGGGATCGCCTCCGGATCGAGGACGACAGCGGCAGCGACGACTGGTCCCGCCAGTGGCCCGCGCCCGGCCTCGTCGATCCCGGCGACCGTCGCATGGCCTTCGGCCAGCGCAGCGGCTTCCAGCGCATAGCTGGGCGCATCGGCGACGATTGTTTTCGAATCACTTTGGGGCATGGTTCGAACCAACCCGATTTTCGCGGCCCGATAAAGCCCTTTCACTCGGCGCGGGTCGTCACCCATTGGCGCCGCCACTCCGGCGCTGCGAAGGGTTCAGGCCAGTATTCGGTGATCCTTACGATCCGGTCGTCGGCGCATTCGAAAATCGAGACGACGAAGGCTTTTGCGGTGCCATCGGAAACCTCGGTCTCGGTGATCGCATGCCCACCAGCGCCGATCACCCGCTTGACCTTGAAACTCCATTTTCCATGAGACGGGTAGTTTTCGTTGATCGCAACAAAATCGTCCGCTGAGCCGATCACTTCACCCGACTGCGGCCAGATGATTTCGATATTGCCGGCAAACAGTCCGGCGGCGAGCCCCCATTGGTTGGTGCCCATCCGCCACCAGAATTCCTGTGCCAGCGTTGCCGCGTCTGTCACCCGTTCTCTCCTCGCTCACCTGAAAACGCAGGACATTCCACTCCATAACACTTCGATTTTGGCCTTGGTTCCTGGCCCGTCCGCAATGCCGAACAGGTTTTCGCCGCCAAACTCATGGCCCAGCGTCGATTCAAACGTCTCCACGGGCCCCGCCACCGCCTCGATACCGATCACCGGTGCGCCGATGGTCAGACCGTTGGCAAAACTGGCCGAACTTTCGGCCGACGCCGACCAGCCGACAAACGTCTCGTCCTGAAAATGGAGGGTCACGCCATTGCCGAACCGCGCGAAATCGATCGGACCTGCTCCACACTCCTCCATGCGCCCCTGCTCAAGAGCCCCGCCCCACAGCTTTATGGCCGATTTCACCGTGTCGGTCCGGCTGGTCACATTCATACCGATATGAACGGAGTCATAGGCCATTTCCGCATCCAGCCCGCCTGGCGCCAGATAGAGAGTCGGGCTCTCCTGTGCCCACCCCACCCCCATCGGCATGGCCAACACAACCATCCACGCCAGTCGCCTTCCAGCCATTTCCGATGATCCTTTACTCGGGATCGTTCGATCCTATCAGAACAGGCTCAGTTGCGCTGTCTCCTTTTGCGGGTGCGCAAAAAGGTCGGATCGCAACGGCATTGAATCCTCCTCCAACCCGAGTCGGGCAGCGGCCTTTTCAAACCGTTGCTGCATCAACACGGCATAAGGCCCCTCGCCGGTAAAGCGCGACCCGAACCTGGGATCGTTGTCGCGCCCGTCGCGATAGTCGCGTACCAGGTTCATCACGTGCTTGACCTTGTCGGGGTAGGTCTTGAGCAGCCACTCGCGGAAAATATCACGCACTTCGCCGGGCAGACGCAGAAGGATCATCGAAGCCGTCGTCGCCCCCTGCGCCTTACCCGCATCGAGAATGCGTTCAAGCTCATGATCGTTGACCGCCGGGATCATCGGTGCCGCCATGATCCGGGTCGGAATGCCGGACTCGGACAGCAGCTTGATGGCCTCGAGACGCCGTGAGGGCGTCGAAGCCCTTGGCTCCATGAAGCGCGACAGCCTGTGATCCATCGAGGTTACCGAAATGCCGACCGAAACCAGTCCCAGCTTGTTGAGCTTGGTCAGAATATCGAGATCGCGCACGATCAGCGCCGATTTGGTGACGATGGTCACCGGATGTTTCGCTTCCAGCAACACCTTGAGCACCGAGCGCATGATCTTGTATTTGCGCTCCAGCGGCTGATAGGGGTCGGTGTTGGTGCCGATGGCGATGGGTTTCGGCTTGTAGCGCGGATTGGCCAGTTCGGCCCGCAGCAATTCGGCGGCGTTGACCTTCACATAGATGTCGCGCTCGAAATCGATCCCCGCCGAATGGCCGAGATAGGCGTGGGTCGGCCGCGCAAAGCAATATGAACAGCCGTGCTCACATCCGCGATAGGGATTGATCGAGCGGTCGAACCCGATATCGGGTGAAACATTGCGCGTGATGATCGATTTGGCGCGTTCGATATGCTCACGCGTCTCGAACCCTTCCTCGGGTTCCGGCTCCCAGCCATCGGCAAACATCTCGCGCTTGTGCGCTTCGAACCGCCCGCTTTCATTGCTCGCCGCACCGCGCCCGCGCAGCTTTGGCGTCTCCAGCATGGGACGGCTCAAAAGGTCGACGTCGCGCGTGCCGAACAGGCGGCGGCGCGCTTCGCTGTGGCTTACATTGGGTCCTGTTTCGGCCATGGCCGGTGCTCCCATCGGAAAGATACAGGAACAAGCCGAATCGCGGCCCGTCCGTTCCATTAACCCTAGCGAAAGGAATGGAACGAAACAAGAACAAAGATGATTGGAGCGCCCTATTCGGCGAGGCGCGGCATCACTTCGATAAAATTGCACGGCACGTGCCGGCTGTCGAACTGGTATTTCAGGATCGCCTCCCACGCATCCCGGCATGCCCCGCGCGATCCCGGCAGGCAAAAGACGAACGTGGTGCCGATAAGCCCGGCGGTGGCCCGCGACTGGATCGATGAGGTGCCAATGGTCGTGGCCGAATACTGGTGAAACAGCACCGAAAACCCGTCCATGCGCTTGTCGAACAAAGGCTCCACGGCCTCCGGCGTTACATCACGCCCCGAAAAGCCCGTTCCGCCGGTCGTCAGCACCACATCGATGCCGTCTTCATTCACCCAGGCCTTGACCTGATCGGCGATGGCCGCCTTGTCATCGGTGACCACCGACCGCTCGAACACCCGATGCCCCGCGCCCTCGATCATCTCCTTGAGCAGTGCGCCTGATGTGTCCGTTTCGAGCGTGCGGGTGTCCGAAACCGCCAGGATGGCGAAGGTAACGGGCACGAAGGCATGACTGTCGTCGATCTTGTAGGGAAACATCGCTCAACCTTGCTGCGGTTCGGAACCCTCGGTAGCAGGGGCCTCGCCAGTGTTTTCGTCGAACTCGAACTCGTTCTCTTCCGAACGGGGGTCGAGATTGAGTGTCTCGCCCGTCACCAGCCGTTCCGAGGGCATGGCCTGGAAAGGTGCACGGTCTTCGGCGGGCGCTGCATCGCGGATGCGCATCCGGAAGAAGGCGGTCGCGGCAAGCGCGCCATGAAATGCCACCGGAACCATGAACAGCGCGACCGGTCCCATCCACTGCATGGTCAGCGAGGCGACAATAGGCCCCAGCATCTGTCCCGAACCCAGAACCAGCAGCATGCCCGAAGCAATCTTGGCAAAGCTGCCATCGTCGGCAAAATCGTTCGCATGCGCCACGGCGATGGCATAGAGCGAATAGGCGGCCAGCCCGTAAAGGGCGAACAGAAGATAGAGCAGGGCGTTTTCGCCGGGATTGAACACAATCGTCAGAAGGCCCGCCACCGCCCCGATGATCGCAACGCCCATCATCACCTTGCGCCGGTCGATCCTGTCCGAAAGCCGCCCCAGCGGCACCTGCGCAATCGCGCCCGCCACAATCGCCAGACTTATCAGATACGCAATTGTCGCCGTCGAAAACCCGCGCTCTATTCCATAGACGGGTGCCAGCGTGCCGAAGGCGCCATTGGCCATGCCCACCGAAAAAGCCGCGACAACGGCGATGGGGGACGTCTTGTAAAGCACGACCACATCCAGACTGACCGTCTGCAGGGGCGCCGGCTGCGGCGTGCGGGTAACGGCGGTTGGCAAAACCGCTGCGATGTAGGCAATGGCGGCCAGAACGAACGGAATAAATCCGGCCACGCCCGTCACCGCGATAATCATCTGCCCGGCGGTCGATGCAAACAGCGTCACGCTCACATAGATCGAGAACGTGGTGCCCCGGCTTTCATTGTCCGATACCTCGTTGAGCCAGCTTTCCACCACCATGGCGGCTCCGGCAAAACAGAAACCCGAAAAGATGCGCAGGAAAATCCACGCGGCGTCGTGGATGAAAATGAGATTGAGCAGAATGGTCATGCAGGCGATGGCCGCCATGACCGCATAGGCGCGGATATGGCCCACCCGTCGCACCAGATGGGGCACCGAAATCGAGCCCGAAATGAACCCGATGGACCAACCCGTCCCGATCAGGCCCAGCGCCAGCAGCGAAAATCCCTCTTCCGCCCCGCGTACGGGCAAAATAAGCCCGTGCATCCCCCCGGCGATCATCAGCAGGGCGGACGACATCAAGAGCGCGGAAATCTTGACCATTTGCGACATGGGGGACCTTGGATGGTTCTCTTGTTGCGGCGCAGGTTAGCGTGTTCGTCCGGGTGTGCCTACCGCGCAAACGTGACCGGATTGCAATTCGTTTCGACAAAAGCCGAAAAATTGTCCTTGCGCTTGTCACGCTTTGGAAACGCGGCTAGCGATAGCATGGATTTTCCTGCCCCCGCGCCATCATAATTCTCCCCCGAAAGCGTCTTCCGGTGTCCGAGCCCGCCCTGTCCCCGTCCGCAAAAAATACACCCCAGGCGCCGCGCCGGAATGTCATGCTGGGCATCGGGCTCAAGGTTGCCTCGGTGTTCGTGTTCGTGGCCATGAGCGCCATCGTCAAGGGCGCCGAGGGGGTGCCGGTCGGTCAGTTGATCTTTTTCCGCTCGGCTTTTGCCCTGGTGCCGGTCTTTCTCATCCTGGGGCTGCGCAGACAATTGGTGGATGGCTTCAAGACCACCCGGCTGGGGTCTCATATCTTTCGCGGCGTTCTGGGCACGTCCGGCATGATCCTGATTTTCTTCGGCCTGACGCGCCTGCCGCTACCCGAAGCGATAACCATCAACTACGCAACGCCTCTGTTCATCGTCATCTTCTCGGCCGTGTTCCTGCGCGAAAAGATCAGGCTGTTCCGCTGGAGTGCGGTGGTCGTAGGGCTGGTGGGAGTCATCATCATCATGTGGCCGCGTCTCACCTTCCTCTCGAGCGATGCCGAAACCCTCGGTCCTCAGGCGCTCGGAGCGCTTTCCGCTTTTGCTGCCTGCATGGTTTCGGCGACGGCCATGCTCACCGTGCGCAATCTGGTCAAGACCGAGCGCAGCGCCACCATCGTCATCTATTTTTCTCTGGTCAGCACCGTTATCGGCTTGGCCTCGATACCCTTCGGCTGGGTGCCCTTGAGCCCTCAAGAGGCTCTGATTCTTATGGGTGCGGGAATTTGCGGTGGTATAGGGCAAATCTTTCTCACCGAAAGCTATCGCCACGCCGAACTGACCACCGTCGCTCCGTTCGAATATTCCTCGATGATTCTCTCGATCGCCATCGGCTTTCTTGTGTTCAGCGAGGTGCCGACCATCGAAATGCTGATCGGCGGCAGTATCGTCACCGCCGCCGGAATCTTCATTATCTACCGCGAACACAGGCTCGGTCTCGACCGCGCCAAAATGCGCAAAGTGTCCAGTCCTGTCTGAAGTCTTATCCGAACATCAGCGTCCGGTGGCACGCCGCGCCCGCCATTGCTCCGTCTCCTACCGCCAGCGGCACCGATCCTGCCGCCCGCGCCGCGTCTCCGCAGGCAAAGACATGGGGCACACTGGTCTGTTTCATCTCGTCGGTCACGATCTGACGGCCATTGGGCAACTCCTCGATGGCGCAGCCCAACTGTTCGGCAATGGGACTCGATGGTGCAATGATCGAGGCAACGAACAGTCCGTCGAATGAGAGAACCCGCCCGTCGGTGAGCCGCACATCGGCCCGGCCGGTGATCTCGGCGATCGTGCCGGTTTCAAGCGCCGTACCTCGGGTCGCCAACTGGGCCAACTGCTCGGCGTCGGGCTCGAAACTGGCGTTGGGCAAAAATGTCGTTTGCCCCCAATCGGGAAGCATCAGAGCGTGATGCATGGAAATGGGGCCAACCCCGATCACCCCGATTTGCCCCTGGTCCAGTTCATAGCCGTGACAATAAGGGCAATGGAACACGCTCTGCCCCCATCGCTCCTTGAGGCCGGCGATCTCGGGCAGGGTGTCGGTCACCCCATGGGCAAGGATCAGCCGTCTGCCGACGAAATCCCGCCCATCGTCCAGCGTGACCCTGAACCCATCGGCGCTCTTTTCTGCACCTGCCGCATCGCCTTCGACCCAGGACAGGGTCGGATAGGCCGCCAGTTGCACGCCGCCCTGGGCTGCGATTACGTCCGGCGCCACCCCGTCCTGCGTCAGAAACCCATGAGAATGGCTTGCAAACCGGTTGCGCCGCTTGCCGCCATCGATGACCAGAACGCTGCGCCGCGCGCGGACCAGGGGAAAGGCGGCGGACATCCCCGCATAGCTGCCGCCGATAATGATGACGTCGTATGTCATGTCGTACCTCGATCGCTGACCGACCCCGCAACCGGCGGGGCCATCTTGTAACGTCACATATTACGTAATGTAATGAGTTACAAGATATCGATCAAGCGAAAGTGGCTATTGGGGCAGGTATTTGCGCCAATTGTGCTGTTCGACAAAGCCGAGAACGTCGCGGATTTTCCGGTTCGAGATCGGCGCTTCGTTGGTCCCCATCTCTTTTACGATCGGCGTATTGGGCGCCCATTTGGCCAGAATCTCGGCGGTGGGTTCGTCCGCGGTGATCGTGTCGTTGACCGCATTGAACACCTCAAAGCCAAGTCCGTCCTTTGCGATGCAAAGATCGACAATCTGTCCCAGATCGCGCGCATCGATATAGCTCCAGGCATTGCGCTTGCGCGAAGCGGGGTCGGCAAGGAAGGAATTGAACTTCGGGTATTCATGCGGCTCGATCACATTGCCGATCCGCAACGCATAAATATCGGCGCCCGAGCGCATCGCGAACGCCCGCGCCGTCTTTTCGTTGACGACCTTGGACAGCCCATAGCTGTCCATCGGGTCGACGTCATAATCCTCCTCGAGCGGAAAGCGGTGGTAGTCTTTGTCGCCTTCGGCAAAGCAGACCCCATAAGTCGTCTCGCTCGAAGCGATGATGATCTTTCTGATCCCCAGCTTCACCGCCGCTTCGATCACATTGTAGGTCGAAACGGTATTGGCCTGGAACGTCACATTGTCGGGCTTGAGCAGAATGCGCGGCACCGCGGCAAAATGGACGACCGCATCGACCGGGGCAGGGCCATTCCCGCTCGCCAGCCCCTCGAATCCAAAATGCATCGAAAGCGCGTTGAAGGCCTCGCCGCTATTGGTCAGATCGGCCGAAAGCGTATTGACGTCCGGATGATCAAGCGGCTGCAGGTCGATATTGAAGACTTCGTGTCCCTGATCGAGCAGATAAGGAACAACATGACGGCCGGCTTTCCCGCTCCCACCGGTAAAGACGATGCGTTTGCCCAATTTGAAAATCCTTCTGGCTAGAGCGCTTCCAGGATAAGTGGGTCCCACTTATCCGGTTCGGAAGCACGACAAAACAAGGGTCTAGAGCAATTGAAGCGATTCGAAGAAGCGCTGAAATGCTCTAACTTTCCAGCGCTGCCTTGACCGACAGCAGGTCGGTCCAGGCAAGCCGTTTGGCCGCCGGTTGGCGCAACAGATAGGCCGGGTGCAGCGTTGCCACGGCCCGCATGGAATGACTGCCCACGCTAAGGTCACGCCATTGCCCGCGCAGTCGGGTTATGCCCGTGTCGGTCTCGAACAGCGTCGATGCCGAAGCGCCGCCCAGCGCCACCAGCACCTTGGGCGCCACCAATTCGATCTGCCGATAAAGAAACGGCAGGCACACAGCCACTTCCGATGGCGATGGCGTGCGGTTTCCCGGTGGCCGCCAGGGCACCGTGTTGGCGATATAGACCTTGGTCCGATCCAGCCCTATGGCGCCCAGCATCCGGTCGAGCAATTGCCCTGATCGGCCCACGAAGGGCTTGCCCTGCAAATCTTCCTCGCGTCCCGGCGCTTCGCCCACCAGCATGATCTCGGCATCCGGATTGCCATCGGCAAACACCAGATTGGTGGCCCGCAATTTCAGCCCGCACCCGTCAAAGGTTTCGAGCATGCCACGCAATTGCTCCAGACTCGTTGCGCTCGACGCCATCGCCCGCGCTTCGCCGGGGTCCACATCGGCCGGCCCGCCCGCTACGGGCAGGGGCGGGGTAGGGCGCTGCTGGGTGGCTTGCGGTACAATCGACGGCGCGGCCCGCCGCTGGGCAGGCGCCGGCTTGATTGCCGATTGCGCAAACCGGTCCACCGGTGTCTCGCCAACCGCGATATCGACCCCCGCCGCGACGTACCAGTCGAGCGTGGCCAGAATTTCTTCACGATTTAGCTGTCGATTTGTCATGTCGCTTTTTGTTATGTCACACCGCGACCCATGCTTCCACCTCACTTGGGAATGACTGATGGCCGATGCGATCGAACGCGAGATGATGGAGACCGGCATTGTGATTGTCGGCGCCGGCCCGGCGGGGTTGTCCGCAGCCATAGCGCTGAAACAGAAATCCCCCGATCTCGAAATCGTCGTCGTCGAGAAATCCGCAGACATCGGCGGTCATATCCTTTCAGGTGCCGTTATGGATCCTGCTGGTCTGGATGCCCTTATCCCAGATTGGCGCGAAAAAGGCGCTCCGGTCGGCCCCGACGTCACCGAAGACAGCTTCGTCTATCTCACCGAAAAATCCGCCATTCCCTTCCCCCACGCCCTGATCCCGCCGATCATGAAGACCAGGGG
>NZ_CAXAXY010000020.1:0-39105 GCF_963972885.1 uncultured Pelagibacterium sp.
GGGCTTTTCGATTGCGTCGCGCCGCGAGCCCCAGATATGGAATTCCAGCACCCCCATCTGCACGCCCGCCAGCAGACCATCGAGCCCGTCGAGTGTGAAATAGCTATCGGACGTGCCGTCCTTTTCCGTAACCTCGACGGTATCCATCCCCTGGGCAAACCCGCCGGTGTCATGCTTTTGGAAAAAGCACTGTTTGGCGCGACCCGCGGGACATCGGACAAGGCTCAATGGACGATTGGCGATATAGGGCATCATCGCATCGGCCACTGAGGCGTAATAGGCGGCGAGTTTGCCCTTGGTTACCCCCTGCCCCGGATAAAGCACCTTGTCGGGGCTGGAGAGCTTGACGCCGGTCTTCTCGGCAGCGGCGATGCCGGTGTCTTCATCTAGCGACATGGTGTGGCCTCCTTTGACCCTGACAGGCTGTTCCAGACCGATGCCTTTAGCCAGCTTATCCTCTCGCAGCCCCAGGAAGGACGGATGCCGCAGCATCCCATCTGGGGTGAGCTCGGTGTAAGTGACTTCAGCAAGATGATGCGGCGAAACCCAATGTGCACCACGAGCCATTTCACGCGGAACGCCATTCAGGGGCGCAGTCTTGCGGGCATCCTTCTCCAGCATGGCTTGGATATCGGACCGCAGATCATCGGAAAATCCCGTGCCAACGCGGCCACGATAGACCAACCTGCCATTCTCCTGTGTGGCAAGGAGCAGCGATGCGAACATGCCCCGACGTTTTTCCGATGGCGACCATCCGACGATGATGAACTCCTGTCGTAGGGTACATTTGATCTTGAGCCAGGATTTGCCGCGACCGAAGCGATAAGGCGCAAGAGCGTGTTTGGCGATAATGCCCTCATGCCCCGCCTTGCAGATGGCTGAAAGCACTGCCTCACCCTTGCCCGAAATATCAGGAGAAAACTGGACGGGATCGTGACGCGTCCGGCGGCCCAACAAATCTTCCAGCGCCGCCTTGCGCTCGGAAAGTGGCTTGGATCGAAGCGATTTGCCGCCGATTTCAAGCAGATCGAAGGCAAAATAGACGAGCGGACCGCCTTCGGACAGACGGGTTTTCAGCGTGGAAAAGCTGGTCTTGCCGCTCTCGTCGAATGCACAAATCTCGCCATCGAGAAGTGCGCTGGAATCGGTGAGCAACGACATGGGAGCGACAAGCGAAGCGAACTTGTCGGTCCAATCAAGGCCATTGCGTGTGTAGAGCCGGACATTTTCGCCCGATATGGCAGCGACACAGCGGTAGCCATCATATTTCATCTCGAACAGCCAGTCATTACCCGCCGGCACGCTGTCGACAAGCGTTGCGAGCTGGGGTTCGACGAATTTCGGCAAGGCTCGGTCTCTCCCCTCGGCCTTGATTGCCGGCGGCTTTCCCTTTTTTATGGCGCCCATCGCGCGACCTGTGGATACACTCGTGTCGCTATCGAGAAGGTCCGAGCCGCCATCGGTGGCGAAATCATCGTGCTCTTTTATGAGCAGCCAGTTTTCACGCTTCTCGCCCGATTTCAGTTTCATGCGGATCAGAGCCCAATCGCCCTTCATTCGGTCGCCCTCAAGACGTATCTTGAGCTTGCCGGATTTGAACCCCTTTTTTGGGTCCCCGATCGGCTCCCAGGTCCCGAAGTCCCACAGCATGACCGTGCCGCCACCGTATTGCCCTTCGGGAATGGTGCCCTCGAAAGTGGCATAGTCGAGCGGATGATCCTCGGTCCTGACTGCAAGCCGCTTGTCGGCCGGGTCAGTGCTGGGACCGCGAGTCACCGCCCAGCTCTTGAGCACCCCCTCATATTCCAGCCGGAAATCGTAGTGGAGCCGCGTGGCATCATGTTTCTGCACAACAAAAATGTTGCCCTTGGCAGTCCCCCTGCCGCTCTGGGGTTCGCTGGTCTTGGTAAAGTCGCGCTTGGCGCGGTATTCATCGAGCAGGTCGCGAGCCACGGCCATTGTCAGCTTGCCTTCTTGCGCGTCGTTTTCGTGGATTTCGATGCTGCCTTTTTGCGGCCTCCTGTGCCTTCGAGGCTGGATTTCAGCGCATCCATGAGGTCGATCACGTTGCCCTTGGATTCGGCGGTCGTGGGCTTTTCGGTATCGGTAGAGACTTTTCGCTTGCCTTTGGATTTGAGCTTCCTGTCGACAAGGGCGCGCAAAGCCTGAGTATAATGATCCTTGAATTTTCCCGCCTCGAACGGCGCCGTCTTACGCTCGATGAGCTGCGTGGCGACGTCAAGAAGGTCCTTTTCGGCCTTGGCTTTCGATATTCCCGAGAAGAACGGATCGGATTTTCGGATTTCATCTTCATAGTGAAGAGTCTCCAGCAAAAGCCCGGTTCCGCACGGTTTTAGCGCGCAGATATATTCGCGCCCACGCATGGCAATCTGGCCCAATCCAACCTTTTCGGTCGTCCGCAGCGCGTCCCGGACCACCCGGAAGGCATCCTCTGCCAACTCGTCCTGTGGCACGACATAATAGGATTTATCGAAATAGATCGGATCGATCTCGCATCCGCCCACAAATTGAACCAATTCGAGCGTTTTGCGGGTTTCGAGTTTGACGGCATCGATTTCCTCGTCTTCGAGCAGAACGAAGTCATTCTTTTCGTATTCGAATCCCTTGAGGATCTCGTCGGAGTCGATTGGCCCAACTCCGGGCACGATTTTTTCGTACTTGACCGGCTTGCCCGATGGCTCGTGAATCTGGCGGAAGGAAAGTCGTGCACCTGACTTGGAGGCCGAATAGAGTTCGACCGGTATGGCCACCAGAGACAACCTGATCTGACCTTTCCAGATGGGACGTGCAGAGGGCATGGGACCGTCCTGAAATAAGAGGGGCGTTGCCGATTCAATTCCAAAGACGGGGGCGGGTTCCATAGGCGATGCGGCGCCCATCCGGCGCGGCGTTAACCCAGGTTAATGCATCCCCCTGCGGGTGCGATAAGATCGTGGCTTGTGATGGAGCCCTTTATGGAACCTCAAAAAACCGTTGCGCAGTCGGTGCGCGAAGAAATCGCCCAGCACAGGCGGCGATTGCTCAAGCTCGAAGAAAGCGCTGTGCGGATAGCCAATACGCACAACTGTCCGAACCACGGCCTGATCCGCCTTGCCCTGCTTCGCCAGAGCGCGGCGTCCCGGACGGTCGTCAAGCTCTAGTGTTTAGCGAACGTTTCCAGCCACAACGACGCTGGCCAGAATATAGGAAAATCCCTTCCCTCTTCGTCGTCGGGCAATGCCGGGTTCGTTGTCGTTGACGTAGCGCAGGCGCCCGGTCGAATGCCCGGGATCTATGGCTGCCATTGCGGTCAGCTGCTGGAAAAATCGCCACCATCGACATGGATGGCCTGGCCAGTCATGAATCGCCCATCCTCGCAAGCCAGCAGGAGATAGGCAGGCGCCGCTTCGTTAGGCTGGCCCGCACGCCCCAGCGGCGTATCCGCTCCAAATTTCTCTACCTTTTCGGGTGGAAAGCTGGCGGGAATAAGTGGCGTCCAGATCGGTCCGGGTGCAACCGCATTGACCAGAATGCCCCTGTCAGCAAACCGGGCTGACAATGACCGCGTGAGAGCGACAATGGCGCCCTTGGTCATCGCATAGTCGACAAGTTGGGGATGTCCGCGATAGGCGACGATCGAGGCGGTATTGATGATACGGGCCCCCGATTCCAGATGATCGAGCACCGCCTGAACCATTTGGAAATAGCCATAAATGTTGGTCTCGAAGACGGCCTTCATTGCATCGGTGTCAAGTTCAGCAATATCTTCGCGCACATGCTGTTCGGCGGCATTGTTGACGAGAATATCGATCCGCCCGAATGCTGTCAGCGTGCGTTCGGCGACCGCACCGCAAAACTCGGGATCGCCCAGATCGCCTGCAATCACAAGCGCCTCGCTGCCCTCTGCTTCAACGAGATCGCGTGTTTTTTCGGCATCCTTGTGCTCGTCGAGATAGACGATGACGACCTTCGCGCCCTCGCGCGCAAACAGTAAGCTGACAGCCCGACCGATGCCGGAATCGCCGCCGGTGACGATTGCCACCTTGCCCACGAGCCGCCCGCTACCCGGATAGAAGGGCATGTATTCAGGCTCGGGATGCATGGCACTTTGATGGCCGGGCTGCTTGTCCTGGTACTGAGCTGGTTGACCGACCATGTCGCATATCTCCGCGAAAATTCCTGCGCGACAAATGCACCGAAGCCCGCTTCGTTCCCCAACTTGTCCTGTGACAATCCAGTCGATCCATCCCCCACCGATCATTGCTTCATGAAGAAGTCGGGAACGCCATGGCGCCAAAGGCATTGGGGTCATGCTCATCTTTTTGCAGAGACCTCAGATGCAATTTGCATTTGCGCTCAACGAACACGGCCACGGGCTAGGGTTGGGGACCTTGGATCATGCGAACGCCAAGACAAGATCGTGAGAGGTGACATTGACACCTTTGGCTCACCACATGCTGACGCACATCATCGTCATGAACCTTCTGGTGCCGGGGGTGCTGCTCAGCGTTCCCAGACGATGGATCCGGGAAACATGGCGGTACTGGCCGTACGCGACAGTGGCGCAGTTGGTTCTGCTTTGGGGCTGGCATAGCCCGCCGGTGCTTGATGCCGCCATGGGATCGTTGGCGCTGATGGCCGCCATGCATATTTCTCTCGCGCTGGCGGCGGCGGGCTTCTGGGCCGCAATCATCGACATGCCCGCAACCGGCCGCTGGCGCTCGATATTCGCGCTACTGGTCACAGGCAAACTGTTTTGCCTTTTGGGCGTGCTGCTTGTCTTCGCGCCGCGCACGCTTTATGGCGACATGCCTGCCCATGGCGATGGTGCCGCGATGCTCTCGCCGCTGGCAGACCAGCAATTGGCCGGACTGATCATGGTGGTCGCGTGCCCCCTCACCTATGTTCTGGCCGGCATCTGGATTGCTGCGCGCTGGTTTCTGGCCCTGGAAGAGCAAGGGCGCATGAATGCCTGAGCGGGACGACGACGTTGTAATGGTGCGCCGGCTGACCCGCTGGGAGCGGTTGGGCATGGCCGCGCTCTTCCTCGCGGGCGTTTTCTTGGTCGGCGCGGCGGTGTTCGTTTGGACCGGCTACTACAATATCAGCGCAAAGAGCGAACACTGGGATTTCACCACCGAAATCCTCGAGACAGTGCGCGACCAGTCGATCCATGCCCGGGCCGGCTCCATTGCCGTACCCGATCTCGATAATCCCGGGATGGTCGCTCTGGGCCGCGAGCACTACCGCGGCGGGTGCGCGAGTTGTCATGGAATGCCTGGCGAGGAACGCAATCCCATCGCGCGTGAGATGCTGCCCGATCCGCCGGACCTCGCTTATGCCTTCGACCGGTACGATCCAAGCGCTCTGTTTTGGCTGATCGACAACGGCATCAAATACACCGGAATGCCGTCGTGGCCGGGGACAGGTCGGCAGGACGAAGTCTGGCCGATGGTGGCCTACCTCAAATCAGTGCACGAGGAAAATCCCCCTGGCACCGTGGTTGACAACACGAGCGGAGATGGCGAGCCGATCGATTCCTACGGCTTCCACGTGCTCGACGAGTGCAGCCGTTGCCATGGCGACGCTCAGACCGGGCCGGTCAGCGACCGCGTGCCCTCCCTTTCCGGACAGCCATCCGATTATCTCGAACGGGCCCTGCGTGAGTACCGCGCCGGCCTGCGCGAGAGCGGCTACATGGAACCGGCAGCTTTCGCCCTCACCGACCAGGACATATCCCAATTCGCAACGCTCTATTCCCAATATCCACCCCAGTCCGGTGAAACCGAATTTGATCCAGAGCAGGTGGCACGCGGCGCAGAAATCGCCATGAACGGCCTGTCCGAAGACGATGTGCCGGCCTGTACGAGTTGCCACGGAAACGGCAACCCCCAGTTTCCCAACCTGGCGGGCCAATCCCAAACCTACATCGAAGGACAACTCGAACTCTGGCGCAACGGCGGCCGCGATACGACGCCCTACGGGCAGATCATGGCGGTAATCGGCAGGAACATGAGCCCGCGCCAGATCGAAGACGTCAGCGCCTTTTTCGCCAGCCTCGAGCAAGCAGCGCCTGGAGGTGGCCAGTGAATCGGACCGTCTCGCTAATAGCCTGCATGATTGTGGTTTTTCTGGCTGGCTGCTCGTCCATACAATCGGCCCTGCACCCGACCGGCGTGGAAGCCGAGCGCGTCGCGACCCTGTTCTGGATCATGACCATCGGCGGCACGCTGATTATGGTTCTGGTGATCGTGGCAGCCGCCCTGGCCATCTATGGCGGTCGGCTGCGCGCATCGCTTTCAAGCGAGCGGTTCGTAATGGCCATGGGTCTGGCCTTCCCTGTCGTCGTTCTCACCGCACTCCTGATCTACGGCTTCGCTCTGATGCGGGCCGGCGAACCTCAGCAAACCAATCCCGACGGTTTGCGCGTCGAGATTGCCGGCGAACTTTGGTGGTGGCGGGTAACCTATGTTACCCCCGACGGACGCAGGGTAAACGCAGCCAATGAGCTGCACCTGCCGGTCGGCCAGCCGGTCGAAATCGCCCTCACCAGCACCAATGTCATCCATTCCTTCTGGGCGCCTCAACTGGCCGGCAAGCTCGACATGATCCCCGGGCGCACCAACACCTTGACCGTCACCGCGACAGAAGAAGGCATCAGCCGAGGACAATGCGCCGAATATTGCGGCGGTGCCCATGCGCTGATGGCGTTCCACCTCGTAGCACAATCGCCCGAAGATTTCAGCGCCTGGCTCGAGGCCGAGGCGAGCGCAGCGGCACAACCGCAAACCGATCTGGCCAGCGAGGGCCAGACCCTTTTTGCCCAGACCGGGTGCGGGGCGTGTCACACCGTGCGCGGTACCGGAGCGCGCGGAACGATCGGCCCCGATCTCACCCATGTGGGCAGTCGGCATTCCCTCGCCGCGGCGACCCTTCCCAATACTGCACAGGCCTTTGCACGATGGATTGACGACAACCAGCATATCAAGCCGGACAACAAAATGCCCAGTTACGAAATCCTGTCCGAACGCCAGATCGACGCTCTTGCCACCTATCTTGAGGGGCTTCAGTAATGATCGATTTTTCGGCATTTTCCATCTGGATCAACCTTGCAATCTTTGCGACTGCCGCCGTTGCGGTATGGTTGGCCGGCGCAAGGATAACCCACTATTCCAACGCCATCAGCGACAAGACCGGTATCGGTCAGGCCACCATCGGCCTGTTGTTGTTGGCCGGCGTCACGTCTCTCCCCGAAATCGGCGCGACCGTCACCTCGGCCGCAACAGGCGCCTCGGCGATGGCCATCAACAATCTGTTCGGCTCGATCGCGGCACAAGTGGTTGTCCTGGCTATCGTCGACCTGGTTATCGGGCGCAAGGCGCTGACTTCGGCCATCCCTGATCCCATGGTGATCCTGCAAGGCGGGCTCAATGTGCTGCTCATATCCATCGTTGCAGCCGGAATGGTGGTGGGTGACTTTCCCATTCTCGGTATTGGCGCCTGGGCCTGGATCTGCGGGGCGGCCTATGCTTTTGCCGTCTATATCCTTTCCCATTCCCAAGGACGCAAATCGTGGGTGGCAGCGCAGGCCGGACAAATCGATGACCGCCTGGTGGACCAACAGGCCGCTGCGGAAAAAAAGGCGCGCAAGCGGCATGGTCGGCATTCGCTGCGCGGTCTTATCTGGCGAACCGCCGGTCTGGCTTTGGTCATTCTGATAGCCGGCTACCTGCTTGCACGGACCGGTGATGCACTGTCCAATCAGACGGGGTTGGGCGGCAGCGCTGTCGGCTTCATAATGCTGGCCTTCGCGACCTCGCTGCCCGAGCTCTCAACAACAGTGACCGCAGCGAGAGAGGGCCTTTACACACTCGCCGTGTCCGACATCCTGGGCACCAATCTGATCAATGTCGGGCTGGTGTTTGTTGTCGATTTCGTGGCGCAGGGCGAGCCGGTGCTCTCTCAGGCCGATACGTTTACGATCTTCGGCACGCTGCTGGGCATAGCGGTTACAGCATTGTTTGTCATCGGAATGGCCGAGCGCGAGGACAAGACGGTCCTGCGTATGGGGTTGGATTCGGTCGCCGTTTTTATCTGTTACGCGGCGGGCCTCGCCGTCATGTTTTTCCTGCGGTGACCCATGAGCGATAGATTAGAACAATTGCCCAACAAAGGCCCCCGCCCTGAAGGCGAGGTCGAAGACCTCAAACGTATCTGGGCGACTCCCACTGGCTGGCGGCTACCCACGGCGGTCAACAACACCGTGATCGGCACGCTCTATATCGGAGTGGCGTTCCTGTTCTTCATACTGGCGGGTATCCTGGCGTTGGTCATGCGCACGCAGCTGGCGGTCGGTGACAATACGCTGGTCAGCCAGGACCTTTACAATCAACTCTTTACCGTACACGGCACGACGATGATGTTCCTCTTCGCCGTGCCGGCCGTGGAAGCGCTCGGCGTCCTGTTGTTGCCGCAAATGCTGGCCGCGCGAGACCTGCCGTTCCCCCGTCTGTCGGCCTTTGCCATCTGGGCCTATGTCATTGGCGGTCTGGTGTTCTTTTCGACCATCCTTTACGACCTCGCCCCCAGAGGCGGATGGTTCATGTATCCGCCAAACACCCTGCCCGAATTTTCGCCCGGCAACGCCGAAGATTTCTGGCTCCTGGGCATCGGGTTCATCGAAATTTCGGCCATTGCCGGGGCCATCGAGATCATCGTTGGGGTGTTGCGGACGCGGCCGCCGGGCATGACGCTGGCCAAGATGCCGATCTTTTGCTGGGCCATGCTGATCTTTGCGGCGATGATCGTCTTTGCCTTCCCAGCCGTCATTCTCGCCACCATGCTGCTCGAGATCGAGCGCGCCTTTGGCTGGCCATTCTTTTCGGCTGAACTGGGCGGCGATTCCCTGCTTTGGCAGCACCTTTTCTGGTTTTTCGGGCACCCCGAGGTCTATATCATCTTCCTGCCCGCTGCCGGGCTGGTCTCCATGATGATTCCCACGATGGCCCAGGCGCCGCTGGTCGGTTACCGGCTCATCGTCGTGGCCCTGATCGCCACCGGCTTCTTTTCGTTCGGTCTGTGGGTGCACCACATGTTCACGACCGGAATTCCGGGACTGAGCCTTGCCTTCTTTTCGGCGGCCAGCATGGCGGTCGCCATTCCATCGGGCATTCAGGTCTTTTCCTGGATCGCGACCATGGCGGCCGGCCGCAAACGGTTCCGGCTGAACGTGCCCTCGTTGTTCATCCTGGGCTTTCTATTCATCTTCACACTGGGCGGGTTAACCGGGGTCATGGTTGCCGTCGTCCCCTTCGATTTCCAGGCCCATGACAGCTATTTCGTGGTCGCCCATTTCCACTACGTACTTGTCGGCGGCATGGTCTTCCCGCTGTTTGCGACCTTCTATTACTGGGCACCAATCGTGAGCAGGACCATGCTGTCGGAACGGCTGGGCACATGGGCATTCTGGCTGATGTTCATCGGCTTTAACGTCACCTTCTTTCCCATGCACATAACCGGCCTTGCGGGAATGCCGCGGCGCGTGTGGACCTATCCTTCCAATCTGGGCTGGGACGTACTCAACATGATCTCGACGGTCGGCGCCTTCACGATCGCGGCGGGCGTTTTGGTGTTCGTCATCGACCTCATACGTAATTTCCGTATTGGCAATGGCGGGCCGGAAAACCCCTGGGGCGCCGGGACACTCGAATTTCTGCCCAACGATGTCTATGCCATGCGCTCGATTCCCCACGTCACCAGCCGCGAGCCCGTCTGGGACAATCCCAACTTACCCAGAGAAGTCGATGAGGGGCTCCATTACCTCCCAAACGCTCCGACCGGAGGCCGCGAGACGCTTGTCACCTCGGCCGTCGATGCCGAGCCGCAATACGTTTTGCAGATGCCCGGGCCGGGCTGGTCCCAACTGGCGGCAGCGGCGATGACCGCAGCGTTTTTCCTCCTCCTGACCATCAAGCAGGTCGAAATCGCGCTGGCCTGCGGCGTGCTTGCCATTGCCGCCTGCATTTTCTGGACCTGGCAACTCGACAAGCCCGGCATCGGCAAGGTCGATATCGGTGGCGGCATCAGGGTGCCGACCTATGTCACAGGACCGCTATCGCACAGTTGGTGGGCCATGGTCGTTCTGATGCTGGTCTCCGCCTCGCTCTATGTGTCCTACATTTTTTCCTACCTCTATCTCTGGACGGTTTCACCCGACGTCTGGGCACCCAACGGCTCTCCGGCGCCGCCCTCCCTGCTCTTCCCATTGGGCAGCGCTCTGTTGTTTGTAGGCGGGGCAGCAATTCTCTTTTGGGCCGGTCGGATCATTCCTCCCAAAGGGCGGCGCAGCATTGCGGTCATCGCCGCAATGGCAATGGCAGCGCTTGCCATGGCAGCCGGGGTGGGGCTCGAGATATGGGGGCATACGCTGACGGGGCTGGACCCGACTGCATCGTCCTATGGCGCCATGGTCTATATGGCGCCCGTCCTGACCGGTCAGGCCGGAGCGGCGGCGATCATCATGTGCCTGTTCGCTGCCGCGCGGCACGCCACGAGCCAACTCGACAACATCCGACGCGTAACGTTCGATAACGCCGCGCTTCTTTACTATTACACTGTGGGCCAGGGGCTCGTGGGGCTCTTGCTCATCCACGGCTTCCCACGTCTGATTGGATAGAGCCATGAGTGAGGTATCGTCATCCCGGCGCATGGTCGCCACGTTGGTGTTTTTGATATTTGGCCCGATCTGCTGGGCACTCCAGCTTACCGCCATGTATGGTGGGCAATCGGCGCTTTGCGCCTTCGGCAGCGTCGATCAGCCGCTTGTGAGCGGCTGGGTGCTCGCGGTCAGTGTCCTGGCTGGCCTGGCCTGCGGCGCCGGAATTGTCTGGACGAAACAGACCTATACCTTGTTAACCGGCGGCTCTCCCGCCGGTGAACAGTGGAGTTTTCTGGCTTTTGTGATGCGAGCCTTGTCAGCGCTGTCGCTGCTGGCGATTGCCTACGCTGCTATTGGAGCAATCATGCTGCCCGCTTGTGGCGGGCTCCGGTAGGAAGGCCGCCTGACATTCCGGTGGGGCTGCCAGGCGATCGGGGGCACTATTCGGATTTTTTGCGCTTCTTGAAGCTTTCCACGACGCTCTCAGTCTCGCCGGTTGCGCCGGCCTGGGCCTGGCGCTCATTGCGCACGTTGCGTTGATCGTTGGCCTGCAGGCTGTTGCGCCCGTGGATGTCGTCTGCATAATCGAACTCGTCGGGCAAGGCGCCCGGTTCGACCTTTCCGGCCGGTTTGGCCCCCTGCTGGCCCGTGGGGTGGGCTCCCATTTTCTTGCCGGCATTTGCCATGAGAAATCTCCTTATGGCTCGTTTCCATTCGAGGACAAAGCTAGGGCACCACTGCAGATGCCGCGAGCGCGGCATCCGCGCCGCCCGGAATTATTGGGCGGTCAGGCGCTGACTTTCATAATTGTCCTGATAGGTCTCGGGATCGTATTCAGGCTGGCTTTCCAGTTGATCCCTGGTGAAGGGAGTGAAGACATACCAACTGCCACCCGCATCGATCATGAACTCGAGATTATCCACGCCCAGAGCCACCCGACGGCTTCCGATCCCGAGGAACCCACCGACATCAACAACCATGGCATCGACATCCCCTTCCGCCGTCAGAAGGACGTCATCGACATTGCCGACATTTTCATCGTTGGCGCCATACACATCCGACCCCATCAGATTATCGACGGAAAGTTGCTCGGGATCTCCCTGCTGAAGCTGGTTGCGCTCGATCAATGTCTGACCCGGCGCGGTCTGGGAAATTTGCCCGCCGGCCATGCCCGCCCCCGTTTGCCCGATCTGGAAGTTGAGCGTGAATTGGCCGTCACTGGTGGGTTCGATATAGATGGTATCCCCGCTGCGAACGGTAACTGAGGGTTCACCACTCGGCTGACCAGAATTTGTCTGAGCTGACTGCAAGTCCAGCCCCTCATCCTGAGACGCCTGATCCTGACTCTGCGCGACAGCAGAGCCGAGCATCAGGGTCGAAAGTGCAGTGGCTGTGAGGAAGGTGCGAAACATCTCACTCTCCTTGAGTCCGTGTTGTCATTTGCCCGCTGATAAATGCGGCGCTCCAACGACCAATGTCGTCCCACCCAGGTTTGTTTCTTGCGGCAGCCGCCAATCAACCTGGGTTATCCCCTCGAGGGTGACGCTGCTTGGCGTTGTTCAGGGTTTATCCGCACACGGCTGATCAGCGAGAAGATCGAACTCGTTCTGTTCTTCGAGAGCGTGCCCAGCAAAAGTGGGAACGGTTTTGCGGTTCGGACACACGACAAAACAAAGGCTTAGAGCCAAGGATTTGATTGAATCAAATCCTGAACGGCTCGAGAAGGTCACGTTGGTCCACTGCCCCCTGCTCCACGCTCCAGTCTATTGCATATGCCGGACGGGCGCGGCCACTAAACCGGGGTAAGCGAGGCAGCATTATCGCGTGCTGGGGGTGCATCGCATCCTTGGCTGCGATAACGTGAATTTAGAGATGCCCCAGCCGCTACCGCCTGAGACTCCGTCCTACAAATTTCAACTGAGAGCATTTGATTCTACGTTTCGCACTGCGGAACGAAGGCACCGGTGAGCTGGCGGAGGCTCGGACCAGATGCCAAGTTCTGCGCCATCATTTGGGAGGAATTGTTCATGACGATAAGAACTTGCTTGGCCGCCGCCATTGCCGCATCCGCACTCTTTGCCACCGCCGCGGCAGCGCAGGAGCGCGAACCGTACCCTGTCGACACTGTCACCATCATCGTGCCCTATGCAGCGGGCGGAGCTGGAGATACCGTTGGACGGATCGTGGCAGACGAACTCAGCCAGCGCTTCGAAGCCAATTTCATCGTCGAAAACATTGGCGGAGCGAGCGGCACGATCGGCGCAGAGCGCGCGGCTCGCGCTCCGGCAGACGGATCGACCTTGCTGTTGGCGGGCAACGCCATCATCACGACGGCGCCGCATTTGGCCTCGGTCGGCTTCGACCCGCTCGCCGACCTTATGACCATCGCGAACGTCAGTGAAGCGCCACGTATGCTGGTTGCGTCCAAGGGGCTGCCGGTGTCGAATTTCGAGGAGTTCGCTGCCTATGGCCGCGATCATCCCGGCGAGATGAATTTCGGATCGGTCGGCGTCGGATCGACGGGGCATATCGCGACCGTCGACATGCTCGCAAATATAGGCATCGAAGCAAACCATATCCCTTATTCCGGTGCGGCAGAGGTCGTGCAGGCGGTGCTCTCGGGCGACGTTCAGTTCATGCTTGATGCAGCGGCCATTCCACAGGCTCGCCAGGATGCAGTGACGCCGCTGGCTGTTCCGGGCGATAACCGAATGGATGACTTCCCCGAAGTGCCGACGCTTGCCGAAGCCGGGTACCCATCCATCCGGGGCACCGGACTTCAGATGATCCTGGCGCCCTCGGGCATGCCGGAAGAAGTGGTCACCGCTCTTGAGCGGGCGCTGCAGGATGCGAGCACTTCGCCAGAGTTCACCGACATTTTGCTCCGGGCGGGCGTGACGCCGCGCTACATGAGCGGCAGCGACCTTCAGGCCGCCCTGCAGGCAGAATATGACAACTACGACCAGTTGCTCTCCACAATGGGTCTCAAACAGTAGTAATTTGCCAGATGATGAGCCCGGCAGCGCCAGTTCGCCGCCGGGCTTTTTGTTTGCCTCCAGACATATCGGGATATCGGGCGAGATGACGACATTGAGTGCAAGGCTGGCGGAATGGGGTCTGGCGTTTTCGCTGGATGACGCCCCCTCGTCGGTTATCGAAAACGCCAAGCTGCGAGTACTCGACATAGTTGGCGTCATGATTGCGTCCAGCGCACATCCCACCGTTGCAGCCGCTGAGCGGGCGTATGGCGATGCAGACGGTGGCGGCAAGGGCGCCCATGCGCTCTTGAGTGCAGCGGAGACCTCTCTCGCCGGTGCTGCGTTCACAAACGGCGTGGCGTCGGCTGTTCTCGAATTCGACGATACCCACATCGCGAGCAACATTCATACGACGGGCGTTATTGTTTCCGCAGTGCTGCCGATGGCGCAAGCCCAGGGCCTCTCAGGTCGCCAGTTTCTGGAAGCCGTAATCGTTGGGTCCGAAATTCTGTGCCGTCTCGGCCTCGTCTCGCCAGTGCGGATGCACGAAGTGGGAATGCACCCGACCAGCGTTTACGGGGTGTTTGGCGCAACATACGCCGCTGCTCGCCTGCGTGGTTTGGATCGCGGGCAAACCGTGGATGCGGTCGGAACGGCAGCCAGCCTCTCGTCCGGCTCGATTGCTTCGTTTGAAGACGGAACCTCTACCAAGACCCTTCATGTCGGCTTTGCCGCCGCCGCTGCCGTGCGTGCGATAGCTCTGGCGGCCCAAGGCGTTTCGGGGCCCGCCGCCGTTTTCGAAGGGAAGTTCGGATGGTTCAAAAGCCACATACAGTCAGAACCCGAATTCCGCTTCAACGAACTCATCCAGGACCTTGGCGAACGTTGGGAAGTGCTCAACATCGCAACAAAGCTCTATCCGTGTGCCTACACATTGATGCCCTTTATCGCGGCAGCACTGGCGCTTCGGGCCACGCACGACATCGATACCGGTGCCATCGCCCAGATCCGCTGTGAGATCATGCCCCGCTCGTTTCGCACCGTCTGCGAGCCCTTGAGCGAAAAACGGCGCCCGCTCACCTCATGGCACGGCCGCATCAGCCTGCAGCATACTGTGGCCGAAGCCTTGGTGCTTGGCCGCTTCGACAAGTCCGCCTACGCACAAAGCAGCCTTATAGATCCTCGCATCAACGCCCTGGCGGACAAGGTCATTCATATCGCCGATCCGATTGCGGCACAGGACACGTCCCGCTCACGCGGCGTGGTTACGATCGAATTTTCAGACGGGACAACCATTTCCCATACTGTTGAAGACATGCAGGGCACCGCAAGAAACTCCGCCCCGGCCAGTGTCTATATCGAAAAGTTCATGGCCAATGTGGCAGGCGTCATTTCGCAAGACCGGGCGGAAGATCTGGCCGCAGCGTTGACCGAGCTCGATACCGTAACAGATCTCGCCGGCACGTTTGCACCGCTACGTGTGCCGACATGACGGCTCGCACCTTCGAGGATTTTTCCATTGGCGAGATATGGCAAAGCGAAGAGCTCGAAATAACCGAAGCCGAGATCGTGAATTTCGGCCGTGCCAATGACCCACAACCAATCCATTGCGACCCCATAGCGGCGGCCAATGGACGCTTCAAAGGCCTGATCGCCAGCGGATGGCAGATCGCTGCTGTCTCGATGCGACTGTTTATCGAATCCGGCGGTTACGGCGAAACGCCGGTTGTCGGAATGGGCATCGATGAGTTGCGCTGGAAAAAGCCCGTGAGGCCCGGCGACCGAGTGCACGTCGTACGCGAAGTGATCGACAAGCACCTCTCGAAATCCAACCCCAAATTTGGCATCATCCGAACGCGGATCAGCGTCGTCAATCAGAACACTGAAGTGGTGATGTCGATGATTTCGATCGGTCAGGTCCCGACGCGCCAACCTCAGGCCCAGTAGGGTTTTTTCAGGTCCTGCTTAAGCATCTTGCCGGCCGGAGAGCGCGGGAGCGTTGGACGCACCTCGACCCTCGAGAGCCGCTGCATGCTGCCGAGGCGACCATTGGCCCAGGCGCAAACCTCCGACAGATCGGCCGTGACACCCTCTTTCATGACCACCAGCCCTAGCGGGGTCTCTCCCCATTTCTGACTGGGAACGGCGATCACGGCGGCATCCTCGATATCTGGATGATCGAGCAGAACGCGCTCCAGATCAGAGGCGTAAACGTTGAAGCCGCCAGATATGATGACATCTTTCTTTCGGTCACGCAGTACGAGGAAACCGGCCTCATCGATCAGACCGATGTCCCCGGTCCGGTGGAACTTTTGGCCCTCCGCATCTCGCCAGTAGAAAGCTTCGGTGGCCTGGGGGTTGCGGAAATAGCGCGTCATCATGGTTGGAGAGCACCCCACGATCTCCCCCACCTCGCCGGCCGGCAGTTCGGTGCCGGCTTCGTCGATGATCCTGATATCGTTGCCCGGTGCCGGGCGACCCACGGTGTGATAGCAGTCGGGATGGGCGCCCACATCAAGGATTGACGTACAGCCTCCCTCTGTCAGGCCGTAGACTTCCAGCAGTTTGCCGGGCCAGTAGGCGGTCAGATCGCGCTTCATGGCGCTCGCAAGTGGCGCGCCAGTTGATTGTTTGACGACGAACGCGGAAAGATCGCGGCGAACAAAATCAGGCTCTCCAAGGAGGCGCTGGTACTGTATTGGTACCAGCATCGTGTGTGTCGCGCTGATTTCTTCGGCAAGATCAAGGTAGCCAGCCGCCGAAAACTTCTGCATGAGCACCACATTTCCGCCGTGGCAGAGCGTGGCCAGCAGGGGCATCAGTGTGGTGTTGGAATAAAGCGGGGTCGCTAGCAGCATGGTGCTGGCGGGTCCCAGACCGAATGTTGCGCGCGCCGCCTGCCGATATCGCATGGCATGAGATTGCACGATGCCTTTGGGACGCGCCGTAGTGCCGGAACTATAGATGATGTTGAAATCATCGGTCCCCGACATAGCGACCGGCGTTTCCAGCTTCGCGTTTTCAATTGCAAACTCATTCCAATCCTCCGTGGAGGTTTGGGAGAAGCCGATTGCAACAATCCGTTCGGCACCCTCGCTCCCTATGAGGTCGAACCCAACGCGATCAGTAAAGACCAGGTTTGGGCGACAGTCAGATAGCATTCCAGCCAGGGTCTCCGCGTTCGCAGAGACCGGCAAGGGAACGGCGCACTGACCCGCCGCCACGATCGCAAGATAGGCAATCACCAGTTCGGCGGAATTTACGCCGACCAGTGCCACCGGTTGCTGTTTTCGTTCCCCGAATTCGGCGGCGATTGTGCCAGCTACATCCAGAATTGCTGCGGCAAAATCTTCCCAGGTCAAATGGACTCCGCCACAACTGAATGCAGGCGCATACGGACGTTTGCCGGCATGGGCAATGATGGTGTGCAGCAACTGTCCTTCGGCACCCATCGATCGATCAATCTTCATTGGACTTGTCCCTGACCAGCAGAAGGTGGCGCGCGACCAGAGCTGGCTTTGCACTCCCTTCCACCTCGATCTCCGCATCGGTTATAATCCGCGTGCCCTGCACATGTGGCTCCGCAGCGATAAGGGTCAGCGCGAGCCTGATTTTTGCGCCAACCGGCGCCGGCGCGACAAACCGGACCCGGTCATAACCATAATTGAGACCGATGCCTCGCTCGGCGATCCTGTAAATATCCTGCTGAAGCCGGGGCATCAGCGAAAGCAGGAGTAGACCATGAACGATCGTCTCTCCGTTTGGCATCTCGGCCCGGGCCCGAGCCACATCGACATGGATCCAGTGGGTATCCCCTGACAGTGTCGCGAAGGCGTCCACCATGGGCTGGTCGACGACCATCCATTGCGAACGGCCAAGACATTTGCCCGCATGAGCTGCGAGATCGCCGGCATGTTCGATGTCGATCATTGCCTAGGCTTCCTCTGCCTCTTCGCGGCCCCGGCGAACAAAGGCCGTGGTGGCCAGGACGAGGACGGACAAGCCGAGCAATACAAATATCAGGCTGATCGGGCGCTGGAAGAAAACGAAGGGATCGCCATGAGACACCGCCATTGCGCGCCTGAAGTTTTCCTCAAACATCGGCCCCAGGATGAAGCCCAGGATGAAAAGAGCCGGGCTCAGCCCTGCCGCGCGCAGCAGATAACCAAGCAATCCAAAGAACACGAGAGCATAGATCTGAAAGGAGGACGACCCCATCGTGAAGACCCCGACACAGGCAAAGGCCAAAACGAAAACGTAGAGCCAGTGATAGGGGACCTTGAGCAATCGCACCCAGAGCCCGATCAACGGCAGATTGAGGACAACGAGAAACAGATTGCCGATCCACATGGAGGCGATCAGCCCCCAGAACAGCGGCGCATGATCGGTCATCATGCGCGGCCCCGGTGCCACGCCGTGGATCATGAAGGCTCCCAGCAGCAGCGCCATCACGGGACTGCCGGGAATGCCGAGCAGCAGCGTGGGAATAAAGCCGGTCTGGGAGGCGGCATTGTTGGCCGATTCCGGTGCGGCCACCCCTTCGATGGCGCCGGCGCCGAAGCGCTCAGGTTCCCTGGCCACGCTCTTTTCGACCATATAAGCCGAAAAGGAACTCATCGCCACGCCGGCTCCTGGCAACACCCCAAGCAGAGAGCCGATGCCTGTGCCACGCAGAACGGCGGGCCAGGCGTCTCGAAAGTCCTGCCGCGTTGGCCAGAGCTTCCCGATAGCGCTGGTTGTGATGGTTTCCCCGGACTGCTTGGAGGTATTGCCGACGATTTCAGCGATAGCGAACAGCCCAACGGCAAGCACCGCAAAATCGACACCGTCCCGCAATTCGGGAATGCCAAAGGTGAAGCGGAAGACGCCCGTCATGACATCGGAACCACCCAGCCCGAAAATAACGCCCAGAAGGGCCACGCCTATTCCCTTTATTGCACCCCCGCGTGTCATGGTGGCCACCATGAGGAGCGCTGCAAACACCAGTGCCGCATATTCCGCCGCGCCGAAGCGCATGGCGATGGCTGCAAGAGGTGGCCCGGCTAGTGCGATCAGCAGGGTGCCGATCGTGCCGGCAAAAAACGAACCCAGCGCGGCAACGGCCAGCGCGGCCCCTGCCCGTCCCTGTTTGGCCATCTGATGCCCATCGATACAGGTAACCGCGGAGGACGCTTCACCTGGCAGGTTGACCAGAATTGAGGTCGTCGAGCCGCCATAAGAGGCACCATAATAGATGCCGGCCAACAGGATGATCGAAGCCTCTGCGGGCAAACCGAAACTGAGCGGCAGCAGAAGCGCAATGGTGATGATTGGCCCCACACCGGGCAAGACGCCAATGGCTGTGCCCAAGGTCACACCCAAAAGGCAATAAAGGAGATTGACGGGATTGGTGGCGACCTGAAGGCCGAGTGTCAAAAGCGGAAGCAGATCCATCTCAAAACCCCCAGGCAAAAAGGCGCAGGGGAAGCCCGAGTCCGAACTTGAAAATGGCGGTTATCACGACAACGACCAGGATCATGGCCCCGAACAATTCCCAGCGGGCACCACCCTTTTGCGCAAACCATGCAATCGCAATAAGCGCGATCAAGGCCGGGATAAGCCCCGTGGGCAGAATAAGGGTGGCAAAGGCGAACACCGCTGCCAGAATCACCAGCAAAGGTCGAATTTCGGACACGGAGAAAGCAGGTTTGTGCGACGCCGGATCGCCGGCTTCCATGCGGACCTTGAGCATCTGCGCCATGCCGAGAAGCGCCAACGCAGCGCCTGCCATGACAGGCATTGCGCCACTGCCGGGCTGGTTCATGGTACCCAAACCATAGCCCCAGCCCAGCGCCATCGTGCCGATGCCAAAGACGATGAAAATGATTCCAGCCAAAGCGTCCGAGCCCACCTTCATGGCGCGATACCGACAGAAGTTGATGTGCTCATGGTGCAAATATCCTCTTGATGCAAAGTTGCCCGAAGGTCGCGGCTCGACCCCGAAACGACAACGGCACCGCCTGCTCGTTTCGTCTGGCGAAACAAGGGGCGTCACCGCTCAACTGTTTTGATAGCCGCGCGCGATCTGGAGCCGGTCGACTTCGGCGCCGATGCCCTCAGCCGCATGTTTGAGGGCGGCAACGAACTTGGTGTGGGATCCGAACGAGTTCATTGCCGAGCGAAAATAGGTGATCCCGATGCTGGCCTGCACGGTCCCACGCGAAAAAATCGGCACCGCGATGGTATCGGATGACCGCGGCTCCACATGGGCGTCGCGCATGGCATAGCCCCGCTCACGCACCGTCCGAACCATACGCTCGACAAAGGCCGGATCACGCGCCGAAGGCGGCTCCAGTTCGTCGGAGCCTCGGGCATTGGCGATCAGTTCGGCAATCTGATCGTCGCTGATCGCCGCAAGATAGGCCCGGCCCAGAGCGCGTGTGAACAAGCTCAACCGCATGTTGATTGTGGCGTGAAATGGCGACACAGGGCTGTCATGCACCGTAGAGAAACGCACAACCATTGCCTCACCATCAAAGACTCCGATGGCAACGGGCCATTTGTATTCCGAATTGAGTTTCATCGCCCAGGCACGACCGGCCTCAACCACCAGTGGATCGCCGTGAAAACCATTGCTGAGCGATGTGACAAGTGAGGTGATCTGATAGCCGGCCTGGCGACGATCATTGCTGACAAACCCTCCTGCCTCCAGGGTCTTGAGCATACGCACCAGAGTGGGTTTGGGCAGTCCAGTCGCCTCATGAAGCGACTGGATCGTGGAGTAGGGCTCGCGGTTCATGGCTTGCAGCACCGCCAAAATGCGGCTTGCAGATCTGATCTCACTACTCTTGCCAACGACCACCGGCGAATCCAACACTGCCGTCCCGAACCATTCCGTCGAGTCGACACTATCGGCCCGCAGCTCACGATTTGAAAGGGGCGGCGCCATCACCGGTGTTACGTCACTCATGGTGCAACCCTGACCACGACCTTGCCCATCTGGTCGTTGCTGTCCATCAGCGCATGGGCTCGCCGCATATCATCGAATGCGAAAACCTCATGGATGTGGGTCCTGATCTGTCCTGTTTCGATCAGAGGCCATACCCGATCGGTCAGTTGCGAGGCGATCTGCCCTTTATAGGCGGGCGAACGGGGCCGCAAAGTGGAACCGGTGAGCGTAAGGCGCCGACGAACAATGTCGTTGAGATTGATTGCTGCGGTCTTTCCCAGATGGCTGGCGATCAGCACGAGCCGACCGTCAGATCTCAGAAGGTCGAGTTCGGGCTGCGTATAGGGCCCGGCCTGTCCATCAAGGATAACGTCGACCCCCTGCCCGCCCGTTGCGGCACGCACCTGATCGGTCCAACCTGGATCGCGATAGTCGAAGGCGTGCGATGCACCGAACTCGAGACACAATTGTCGCTTTTCCGGGGTTGAAGCCGTTACGATCACTGTGCCATCGAACAAGTGACGCGCGATCTGGGTGGCCGCAAGCCCGACGCCACTCGAGCCGCCCTGAATCAAAAGCGTTTCCTTGTCGGCAAATCGGGCCAGCAGGACAATATTGTTCCAGGCCGTAAAGAAGACTTCGGGGAGAGAGGCGGCTTCCTCTATGCTGAACCCTTGAGGGACCGGCATGGTTTGAACTGCGGGAACGCAGCAAAATTCCGCATAACCTCCACCGTTGGTGAGCGCACAGACTTGCCTTCCCAGTATCGCAGTATCGACGCCCTGCCCCACGGCGTCGACCGTGCCGGCAACATCGAGGCCGGGCAGATCGCTGGCATCTGGCGGGGGCGGATAGAGCCCACGCCTTTGCTGGATATCCGGACGGTTGAGGCCTATTGCAGCCACCTTGATGCGCACTTCGTCGGGCCGTGGCTCGGGACGCGGCCGTTCGGCCATCCGAAGGACCTCGGGCCCGCCTGCACCCGCGATTTCAATGACGCGCATCGCCTCGGTCATTTTTCGTGAACCACCCGGTTGGCCAATTTTCCAAGGCCCTCGATCTCGCACTCGATCAACCCATTCATCTTGTGCATGTTGATCTCGCGGTGGCCGTGCGGATATTTGCCCACACCCTTGGCCGTTGTCCCGAAAATGATGATGTCACCGGGTTCAAGAGTAAACCATTCGCTCGCGTCAGCAATCACCTGCTCGACAGTGAACATGTAGTTTGACGTGTTATCCTGGGCGAAAGGCTCACCGTTGAAATAGCCCCGCACGTCGAGGGTGTTGGGATTTGCTATCTCGTCGGCCGTGGTAATCCAGGGCCCCATCGGCCCGAACGTATCGGTCGCCTTCGATCGCGTGTGGTAGACGAAATAGATGTCGTTGTCGTCCTCGCCATGCCGGTTGCGCCAGGCGAAATGATGAGGGCGGGTCAATTCGGGTGCCCGGGTCGTGGCAATCGAGTCATAGCCGAATTTGATGCCGTGCGAAGTAATGTCGTTGGCTATCGAATAGCCGAAGATGACATCGCGCGCCTCCTCTACCGAAACGTTCTTTGCCCGCTTGCCAATGATAGCAGCAAGTTCGAGTTCGGGAATGGTCTCTCCATAGTGCTCCTTCATGATGATCGGATGGTTGTGTCCAGTCAGGCAGGAGGGCGCTTTGAGAAAATAATTGGGAACAGTTGGGCTCTTGTGAGCCTCCTTGCGGATACCGCGATTGTTCATCGCTACGCCCATGAATTTGGTCGGACGCGGCTGCGGCGGCCGGAAATCGATGTCCGCCACCCGGAGCATGCTTGCGCCGTTGGCAGCAGCTGTCTCGACTGCGCCGCGCGCCCGTGACAACTCATCGGGCCCTGCCTCTATCAGGTCGTTGAGGCTAGCGGGCACAGCCCCGAGCCCGGCCGCCTGATAGGCGGCCGACAGCGTCACGGCGCCGGTGTCGCCGATTGCGGCAATGAGCGTATCGCGCCCCTCGATAAGGGCCGTTCCCAGCTTCATGGTTTGAGACTTTCTTCAACAGTAGTGGAATGCGGGAGGAGTCAGCTTTCCAGGCCGACGAGGCGTGCAGGATTGTCGCGAACCATCTTGCCGACATCCTCGTCGGAAAAGCCCAGTGCGAGCAGCATGGCTATGATCTGGCGCATCCCCTCCACCGGGCTTGGATTATCAACCTGACCAAGGTCCGAGCCTATTGATGAGTTGGCGACGCCGGCCGCATCGACTTGGGCTTTGAGTTCATCGGGAGGGAAGACGTTGAATCGCGAGTCGACAAACAGGCAGGCGGACTGCTCGATCATCGCGCCCATGGCCGCAAGCTCGGAAACATCTTCATACGTGCAGTGAAGGCCGTAAGCGGGGTGGTTGACCAGCAGCCTTTTCACGCCGCGCCGCTTGGCTTCATCGAAGAGGACCCAGACCTCTGCAATGTGAAGGTGGCCGGACGACAAGATCACATCGTGCTCGGCGATGATGTCTAGGATCTGTTTGACCGGGTCGAGCAACTCGCCTGTCGCGTCAATAACGGTGATCCCATACGGCTTACGCAACTGCACATTGCTGGCCAGCCTGGCGTTGCGGTGCGTGTTGCGGATGTGATTGGCCGCATGCGCTGTCGGCATGAAGACAAGCTTCGCACCCATCTTCACGTTGTAGTCCACCGCGTGAGGATTCAGACCACCAACGGTATTGTTGAGAACCAGCGAGCCAAACATGTGGACGCCCGAACTGGCGCTGATACGCTCGAGCATCGGCATCATTGGTGAAACGGAATAGTGGTGATCCTTGAACAACACCCCACGCATGCCCGCAGCCGCCGCTTGGTCGACCTCTTCAAGGTGGTCGAGCTGGCGTGGCATGGTGGACGGCCCGGAATGAACGTGCAAGTCCACGGCCCCCTTCAAAAGAGCATCAACACGCTCGGGCGCAATTGAATCGATAAGCGCACGCGCTTCGCTACGCCATTGTTTTCCGGCCATTTTCGACTACTTCATTTTTGCGTTTCGATTGCCGGCGAAGCTAGAAGAAAGCCGTTATCGCTTCAAAGTGAGCAGGCCACCTTTTCGCCAGTCGAAACGCCTGATCGGGTGCCAGGCTGGTAGTCGGTGATGTCGCATATAGCGCCGGAAGGCGGATGCCTGTTGCGCTGCCAGATCAAAATGGAGCGGCACACCGAACATACCGCCAGCGACCTTCGCGCGGCTGTTCGATCAGATTAGGCAGTATGGAAGGACTGGGAGAAAGTGGAGCGGGTGAAGGGAATCGAACCCTCGTCGTAAGCTTGGAAGGCTTCTGCTCTACCATTGAGCTACACCCGCCCGAGGGTGTCTCGCCACTGTGTCCGGTTCATGCCCTGTGGGCAAGCACGATTTTGGTGGAGGGGGCTGGATTCGAACCAGCGTACGCTAAGCGGTCAGATTTACAGTCTGATGGATTTAACCACTCTCCCACCCCTCCCCAATCGTGACATCGGCGAAGCGAGGCATTTGCAATAGCACCCGTTTCCAAACACCATCACGGGGCGGTTTATGGTGGTAGCGACCTTCCCTGTCAACTGCCATCGCAAGGAAATTTCATATGTTTCACCACTGTGCTTGCCGCTTGCCGAGTTCGCGGCAAAGCGATACGCCATTGCCATGAGCAAGAACAAGTTCCCATCCAAAAGGCGCCCACCCATTCTGCCGGACGATGGGCCGGTCTATCTTTACGGGCTGCACACCGTGCGCGCCGCGCTCGACAATCCGCGTCGCGCCAAGCGGCGACTCCTGGCAACACCGAACGGTCTCAACAGATTGACCGAGGGCGCGGCCCTGCCCCAATTGGCAGTACAAGAAACGACGCCTCGTGACCTCGACAAACTGCTTGGTGCAGATGCGGTGCATCAGGGCGTTGCACTGGAAGTCGATCCGGTCGATCGCTTCGGCCTTGCCGATATCGAAAAGCTCGACCTGGTGATCGTTCTCGATCAGGTGACCGATCCGCACAATGTCGGGGCCATCCTGCGAACGGCCTGCGCCTTCGGCGCCGATGCAGTGGTCACCACGGCGCGTTATGCGCCCCGGGAAACCGGTGTACTGGCCAAATCGGCCTCCGGAGCGCTGGATCTGATTCCCATGGTGTCGGTGCGCAATCTCGGCGATGCGCTCGAAACCCTCAAGAGCAACGGCCTTGTGTGTCTCGGATTTGATTCCGAAGCGCCCGGACTGCTACGCCCCCGCCCCGCCGGCGGCAAGCTGGCCATCGTGCTCGGCGCCGAAGGCAAGGGATTGCGGCAGAAAACGCGGTCGCTGTGTGACGAGATGGTGCGGCTCGATATGCCTGGACCGATCAAATCGCTCAACGTCTCCAATGCTGCGGCAATTGCCCTGTTCGCCGCGACAGCCGGCTAGACTTCCGGATCAACGCTTGATGCATCAGCGGTTATGACGGGGCCGTCGAATACCCCGCCACCAGACGATCTCAGTGCAACGACCTGATAACCTCGCTCTCGCAAGGTCTTGAGAAATTCCGGGAGCACCGCGGCCGTTCGCAAGTGAATGTCGTGGAACAGCACTACCCCCGCCCCCTGTTCATCAAGCCGCGCAAGCGTGCGGTCGAGCACCTGTTGCGGAGTTTCAGCGAAATAGTCCTTGGAGTCGATATCCACATCGAGAACGATGAAGCGGCTCTCGACCGCGCTGGTGCGGATCACACCATTCTGCGCCAGATAGGGGAACCGGAAAAAACGCGACGGCGCGAGGTCGTCTGGCGCCAGCGCCGCCGCGACGGCCTGTTGCCCCGCATAGATTTCGGCGACTGCCTCCTGATTGCTCAGATTGGACAAATCGACATGATTGTAAGTGTGGGTGCCGATCGTGTGTCCGCGGGCCGCAACCTCGCGCACAAGCGAGGGATAGCGCTCAGCGGCCGATCCGAGCATGAGGAAGGTCGCCTTGACCCCATACTGATCCAGCGTATCGAGAATGGACTCAGTAATGCCAGCACGGGGACCGTCATCGAAAGTCAGTATGATTTCGCCCGGTTGCAGACCCAATGGCCCAGATTCCGAAACCGTCACCGTTCGGCCGGCGAGCTTTCCGGAAAATATTGAAGGCATTACGGGCATCGGCTGGTAGGCCGTCCTCAAACTCATGGCCATCGGATTGATCGAGCTGGTGCTCATCGTATCGACGCCCGCACTGGTCATCAAATCCGGATTCATCTCGGGCGGTTTGGCACATCCTGCCAATAACGCCGCCACTACCCCCAATAGACATGCTGTCCGCACAACACCAACCACCCGGCCGAACAATCCTGATCGGCACCCAAGCTGCGTGCAACATGGTTAACAACGCGTTCAGAATGCAGGAGTTTATACTTAACGAACAGTTACTTGGCCGAGCGCTCCCGCTTGAGCCGAACTGCATGTTCGTCGAGGGCCTGGAGAAAACTCGACTTGTCGCGCGCGGTGAACTCGCGGTTGTAGCCCTTGCTCTCGCCGGTTTCGCGCAAGTGCTGGTTGAGATCGCGCATGGCCAGCGCCATGCCGATCGAAGCTGTCGTAAACGGCTTGCCAGACGGGCCCAGAACATGGGCACCCTTTTCCAGCGCGCGTGACGCCAGCGGGATGTCGGAGGTGATAACAATGTCGCCGGCACCCGCATGATCGACGATCCAGTCGTCGGCGGCATCGGCACCCTGGGGCACCATGACGTGGCGGATCATGGGATCGCGCGACGGTCGCAGCCCGAAATTCGCAACGAAGGTCACAACGAGCCCATGCCGCTCGGCAACGCGGGTGACTTCGGCCTTGACCGGGCACGCATCAGCGTCGACGTAGATTTCAGGCATGGTCAGTAAAGAACCACCGACCGAATGGATTCGCCCGAATGCATCAGCTCGAACCCCTTGTTGATGTCTTCGAGCCGCAGCGTGTGGGTGATCATCGGATCGATCTCGATCTTGCCGTTCATGTACCAGTCGACGATTTTGGGCACGTCCGTGCGTCCTCGCGCGCCGCCAAACGCCGTGCCCATCCAGGTGCGGCCCGTGACGAGCTGGAAAGGACGCGTGGAAATTTCCTGCCCGGCGCCGGCCACGCCGATGATGACCGATTTGCCCCAGCCACGATGGCTGGCTTCGAGAGCCTGACGCATCACCGTCACATTGCCCGTGCAATCGAATGTATAATCGGCACCACCAATCTGATCGGCACCTCGCTTGGTCATGTTGACGATATGGCTGACGATATCGCCTTCGATCTCACGCGGGTTGACGAAATGGGTCATCCCGAAGCGCGTGCCCCAGCTTTGCTTGTCATTGTTGAGATCGACGCCGATGATCATGTCGGCACCGGCCATGCGCAGGCCCTGAATGACATTGAGCCCGATACCGCCGAGCCCGAACACAACGGCAGTAGCCCCCTGCTCCACCTTGGCGGTGTTGAGCACTGCGCCAACGCCCGTCGTTACACCACACCCGACGTAGCAGACCTTGTCGAACGGCGCGCTGGCATCGATCTTGGCCACCGCGATTTCGGGCATGACGGTATAGTTCGAGAAGGTCGAGCAGCCCATGTAATGGAACACGGGCTTGCCCTTGTAGGAAAAGCGGGACGTTCCGTCGGGCATCAACCCCTGCCCCTGCGTGGCGCGGATGGCGGTGCAAAGATTGGTCTTGCGCGACAAGCAGGACGGGCATTCCCGACACTCGGGCGTGTAGAGCGGAATGACGTGATCACCGGGTTTGACCGACGTCACACCTGCGCCGACCTCCACGACCACCCCGGCCCCTTCATGGCCGAGTACGGCGGGAAACAATCCCTCGGGATCCGCACCGGAAAGCGTGAAATCGTCGGTGTGGCAGATGCCGGTCGCCTTGATTTCGACAAGCACTTCACCCGCCTTGGGGCCATCGAGGTCGAGCTCGACGATTTCCAGCGGCCCGCCGGCCTCAAATGCAACTGCAGCCCGCGTCTTCATGATCCGCCTCCTCGATTCTGTTCGGAAAGCAAAGTTGGCACAGCCCGAACACAAAGGGCAAATGATGAAAACGAGAACGGGCGCCGAAGCGCCCGCTGCCGATCACTCTTTCATGGCCCCCGGCCCCGGCGTGGCACCAGGTGGGCATTTGCCCAGAATGATCATGCCCAGCACTTCGTCCTTGGTCACGTCGGCGGTCTTGGCAGAGCCAACCACCTGGCCGTTCTTCATCACGCACACCCTGTCAGCGAGATCGAACACGTCGTGAATGTCGTGACTGATGAGAAAGATACCGATGCCTTCGGACTTGAGCTGCTTGATGAGATCACCGACCTGCGTGGTCTCCTGCGGTCCCAACGCGGCTGTAGGTTCGTCCATTATCAGTATCCGCGCATTGAACAGGATTGCCCGTGCAATGGCCACCGACTGGCGCTGACCGCCCGAAAGGGCTTTGACCGGCTCCTTGAAACGCCGGAAATTGGGGTTGAGGCGTCCCATGACCTCGCGCGCCTTGTGTTCCATGGCGACGTCATCAAGCGTGCCGATGGCCGTGGTCAATTCACGCCCGAGGAACAGATTGGCCGCTGCATCGACATTGTCGGCCACCGCGAGGGTCTGGTAGATCGTCTCGATGCCATATGCCTTGGCATCGCGAGGATTGTTGATCGTTGCGCTCTGCCCATCGATCCGAATATCGCCCGAATCTCGCTTGTAGGCACCCGACAGTATCTTGATCAGCGTCGATTTTCCCGCGCCATTATGCCCGAGCAGACCGACCACCTCACCGGGATAAAGATCGATGGAAGCGCTGTCGACGGCACGAATGCCACCGAACGCGATGGAAATGTCTTCGAGTTCAACGAGCGGAGTTGTCACGTGTTGGTTCATCGATTCAAATCCTTACTGCCCGCGATTGCGGTAGAGCGTATCGAGCCAGACCGCGACCACGAGGACTATGCCCACGACGATCGACTGAAGCGGGCTGTCGAGCCCCATCAGCACCATGCCGGACTGGAGTGACTGCATCACAAGCGCGCCGATCATGGCGCCGACGATGGTACCCACACCGCCCGAAAGCGAGGTGCCGCCAATCACCGCCGCAGCGATGACGTAAAGCTCGTCCAGCGTTCCCATGGCATTGGTTGCCGCGTTAAGCCGGGCCGACGAGATCGACGCGGCGATGGCGCACAGCGCGCCCATGAGCATGAAGATCTTGACGGTGACCCAGCGGGTATTGATGCCGGCCAGTTCGGCCGCTTCAGGGCTGCCGCCCATGGCAAAGACATACCGCCCGAACCGGGTGCGCGTCGCAATGAAGGTCATGACGACCCCGACACCCACGGCGATCAGCACAGGAATGGCAATGCCATGCGCAATGAACAGCCCGCCTTCCGGAACGGGGATGTTGTTGGCGTTTGCATAGTTTTCCGCAATACGGATGGGCCAGGGATAGGCATTGAAGACCGCCACTGCACCGATGACCGAACCGCAGCCGAGTATGGCGAGAACGCCCTCCGCCCAGACGGGGCGCTGCGGGAAGTTGAACCGCCGGCGCTGCTGGCGCGCATAGATGAGATAGGCGCCGATGGCCAGGCAGGCAACGAGCGCCAAAATCCAGCTCACCGAATAGCCAACCGCACCTTCCGGACCGCCACCCATCAACCGGAAATTGGTATCGAGCGGCGCGACCGTCCGCCCCGATGTCACCCACCAGGCCGCACCGCGCCAGACGAGATAGCCGCCCAGCGTGACAATAAAGGCGGGCACCTTGAGATAGGCGATGATCGAGCCCTGCAAAGCTCCGATCGCGAGGCCGAACGCAAGGCCCACGGCAAGCGTAATGACCCAGATCAGCGGATGGCCGAAGCCGAGCAGCGCAGGCAGATATTCGGTCTGGGTTACGCCCATGACCATCGCAAGCACGCCAAGCAGCGACCCCACCGACAGATCGATGTTGCGGGTGACGATGACCAGCACCATGCCGGTTGCCATGATCGAGATCGAAGCCGTCTGAACCGAGAGGTTCCAGAGGTTTCGAGGGGTCATGAAAAGGCCGCCCGACATGAAATGGAAGCCAATCCAGATCAAGAGCAGCGCCCCGAGCATGCCCAGAAGACGGGTATCGATCTCGGTGGCGCTCAAGAAGCGCTGGATTGGGTTGCCCATCACCAGACCGGACGATGATGAGTTCGATGATGATGACATGGCGTTCTGATCGGCCATTCTCTCCCCCAAAGGGCTGGTTCCTTATGGAACGGGCCGCGGCGCCACAACAGCGCCGCGACCGCGGATCAAAAATTGATGATGCAGATCAGTCGCAAGCGGCAACCGAACCGGCGTCAACGCCCTGACAGACAACGTCCTTGCTGACCCAGCCAGCGTCAATGACCACATCAAGATTGTCCTGCGTGATCGCAACGGGAGCCAGGAACAGCGAGTTCATCTCGACGCCATTCGGGCCACCATCAAACGTCACCGAGCCTTCGATATCGGCAAGTGCAGCGCCGCCGGCCAATTCAACTGCGATCTCGGCAGCCTTGGCGCCAAGTTCACGGCTGTCTTTCCAGACCGACACGGTCTGGGTGCCAAGAGCGATACGGTTGAGGGCGGCATGATCGCCATCCTGGCCCGAGACCGGCACAGCACCATCAAGCCCCTGAGCGGCAAGGGCGGCAATGGCGCCACCAGCGGTACCGTCGTTCGAGGCAACGACCGCATCGACCTCGTTGTTATTGGCGGTCAGGAACTGTTCCATGTTGGCCTGAGCGTTTTCCGGGAGCCAGCCATCGGTATAGGCTTCGCCGACATTGACGATATCGCCGGCGTCGATCGCATCCTGAAGCACTTCGAGCTGACCCGCATGCAGGAAGTCCGCGTTGGGATCGGTGCTCGAGCCCTTGATGAAGACGTAATTGCCGGTCGGCTGCACGGCAAACACCGATTCAGCCTGCAGGCGGCCAACACCCTGGTTGTCGAAGGTGATGTAGAACGCATCGGCATTTTCGATGAGGCGGTCATAGCCGATCACCGGGATTCCCTCTGCCACTGCGGCGGCGATTGCCGGCTGGATGGCATCGGTATCCTGAGCCAGAACGATGAGCGCATCGGCGCCCTGAGCGATAAGGCTTTCGATATCGGTAAGCTGCTTGGATGCTGAAGACTGCGCGTCTGCGGAAATGTAGCTGGCGCCCATTTCATCAAGCTGAGCCTGGATGGCTGCCTCGTCGGTCTTCCAGCGCTCTTCCTGGAAGTTGGACCAGGAAACGCCAACGGTGATGTCCTGAGCCAGTGCGCCCCCGGCCAGACCGAAAATAACAGTCGTGCCCAGAAGGGCAGCTGCGAAAGTTTTCATGATTTTCCTCCTGCGGACATTTGCGTCCGCCAAACCACAGTAAAAGGGTTATGCCTCCAGCGGTGTGCCTCCTCGGGCCACCGCAACGGATATTTTTCAATACCCGAAAAAATAATTGGCACGGGCGCATTGCTGTGTCAACGTCCATTTGTTCGGCGTGGAAAAATGCGTGCAACCTGGCACAGCAGCCCATAGAAGACCCACGGCGGCACGAGTGGGAGGCCCGTTTGGCGCAGGGCGTTGCGGACACGGAAATGATCCGGCGGCAGAACCGGCTCCTGGTGCTGGACGCATTGCGCCGGCACGGTCCGCTCTCGCGTTCGCAGGTGGCCACGCTGACCGGACTTTCCAATGCCACCCTGACGGCCATTGCCGCAGATCTTGTCGGCGACGGCATCGTTGCCGAACTTGCCGAGCCGCAGGCCGGCGCAAAAGCGCGCGGGCGGCCCGCCGTGCAACTTGTACACAACCGAAGCGCCGGCTTCGTTCTGCTCATCGAACTCGACGTCAACCGCTGCCGTATGTCGCTGCTCGACTATGGCGGCGTGCTCGTCGACAGGGTCGAATCCGGCGTTGGCCCTACCCTCTTTTCCGAAGTCGCACCCGCAGCGTGGTTCATCGAGCGCATCGGCCACATGATTGGCCGCAACACAGATATCGGCAACACGCTGCATGGCGTTTCCATCTCGGTGCAGGGAATATTGAACGCCTCGGGCCATGGGCTGACCTGGTCGCCCATTCCCCATTTGAGCGGCCACGACATCGTGACGGCGATCAACAACCGGCTCGGATTGGCCGCCCACCTGTTCAAGCGCGGCCGGCTGATGGCGGATGGCATGCGCTGGCTCGATCCCGATCTCGCAAGGGCCGGCATCGCAACGATCTATCTCGGCTCGACAATCGGCATGGGGCTGACGCTCCCCACCGACGCAAGTCCCGACGCGGGGCTGGCGACCGAGTTCGGGCACATGATCCATATCCCCGGCGGCGCCTTGTGCCGCTGCGGCGCGCGCGGTTGCGTCGAGGCCTATGCCGCCGATTACGCCATATTGCGTGCCGCCTATTCGGTGCCCGAGCATGCCACGCCGGCCAGCGCCGTCCCGCCCGCCGATTTCCAGCACATCATGGCGCGAGCGCGTCAGGGCGATCGGGCCGCCCAACGGGCCTTTTCTGCAGCTGGAGCGGCCATCGGGCACGGCATAAGCCGGCTGATTTCGATCGTCGAGATCGACAGGCTCATCCTGCTCGGCCCCAACACAGCCGCCCATGACCTGGTCGCAACTGCAATCGCCGAAGGCGCTGCTGCTTCGCTCATGGGCCGGATGCGCGGGTTGCCGCCGATCCAGCTTGTGCCTGACGCCGGCGAGCCGATTTATCGAGGCCTCATGATGAAGACCTTGACCGAAATCGACAGGACTTTTGCCGACCGCGTATCCCTGCCTGCGGCACGCCGTTCCGCGGAATAGGCTCAATCGGTCAGAAACAGGTGCGAATACTGCCGCGGCTGAGACCGCAGATATTGAGGCGGCGCCTTGACCTGCCCGCCCAGCGCCGCAGCAACGTGCCAAGGCCAACGCGGATCATAGAGTACGGCGCGTGCCACCGCGATCATGTCCGCATCACCAGTCGAAACGATGGCCTCGGCCTGCTCGGCCTCGGTAATCAGCCCCACGGCAACCACCGGCATGGAGACGGCCTGTTTGACTTGCCGGGCCAGAGGAACCTGATAGTTCGGCCCGACGGGAATTTTCTGGGCAGGGCTGGTGCCGCCGCTCGAAACGTGAATTGCAGAACATCCTCTTGCCTCGAGTGCCCTGGCGAATGCCACTGTCTGTTCGCCATCCCAGCCACCATCGACCCAGTCGGTTCCCGATACACGTACGGTGACCGGCTTTTGGGAAGGGAAGGCCGCCCGAACGGCGTCGAAAATTTCGAGCGGAAAGCGCATGCGGTTTTCAAGAGACCCGCCATACTCATCATCGCGCCGGTTCGAGATGGGGGACAGAAATTCGTGCAGCAGATAGCCATGCGCAGCGTGAATCTGAACGGCATCGAGCCCCAACCGGTCTGCCCGCCGTGCCGCCTCGGCGAAACAATCGCGGATACGGGCAAGCCCATCTGCGTCCAGCGCCACCGGGTCGTTGTCGCTATCGAGGAAGGCAACCGCGGACGGCGCCTCGGTCTGCCACCCATTCGCGTGATCGGGAGGCAGCTGGGCTCCGCCCTTCCAGGGCACCTCGCAACTCGCCTTGCGGCCAGCATGGGCCAGTTGGACCGAAATGGGCATATCGGACCATCGGCGAATGCCATCCAGCACACGCTTCATGGCCGCTTCCGTTGCATCGTTGTAAAGCCCGACATCACCATAGGTGATCCGGCCCTCCGGCTTTACCGCGGTCGCCTCAATGGTCAGAAGCGCCGCGCCAGACAGTGCCAGGTGCCCGAGATGGATCAGGTGCCAGTCGTTCATTTCCCCGTCCTGTGCCGAATACTGGCACATCGGGGCAATCACGATCCGGTTGGCCAGAGTGGTGTCTCCGATCCTGATCGGCTCGAACAGTTTTGGCTGTGCCATGGTCAGTTGCGTCCTTGTTATGGTGGAATGATAATGGGTAGCGCCGGGGGCGAGGATAAGGCAACAAATCTCCTAACCACACAGCGCCATGATCCTTGCATCGGAGCGGGACTGGTGCTAGCAACCGCTCCGTTGCCGGTATAGCTCAGTTGGTAGAGCATCTGATTTGTAATCAGAGGGTCGCGGGTTCAAGTCCTGCTGCCGGCACCAGTGATCCCCACCGATTTCCCTATTGCATCGAATGAGCTAGACTCGCGGCCAACAGGCGGAGGCTCGATCATCATGACCATCTCGATGGACGCTGCGGCAGAACTTTATCGTCAGGCGATGCGGGAGGGGGTTCGGCGGTTTTCGCTGCTCTATCTTGCGCAAGCGGGGCTGCTGGTGCTCGCCGGCCTGCTCTCGATCATTTCCCCAATATTTTCGGCACAAGCCGTTATCGGGGCCATCGGATGGCTCCTGGTTGCCAGCGGAGTTCTCCAGGGCATCGGGCTGATTCCCGCCCGACATACGCCCTATGTCTGGTTACAACTGATTTCGGCGGTGCTGGCGCTGTTGATCGGGTTTCTCATCCTGCGCAATCCCGGGCAATCAATTTTGGCTTTCGGGCTCTTGCTTGTGGTTTTCTTCATGATCGAAGGGCTCTCCAAAGTTGTCTGGGCGCTGACCATCCGGCCAATTGTCGGCTGGCTCTGGGTCTTGCTCAGTGGGGTGCTCGGGGTGGTCCTTTCGATCATTCTCATCATCAACCTCGAAACCACCGCTCCCTGGCTGATCGCCATATTCGTAGGCCTGCAATTGATCGCGATCGGGGCGGCCATCGGCTATCTCGCCTGGTCGATCCGGCAGGTCACCGAACAGTCCAAACCGATTGGCTGACCTGGCAAGCCGTGGTAAGGCCTTGGCCAGCTTGGCAAATGCGGTTCTGCGGAGGATACCTTGGCGCTCTATACTGATGGCAAGGTTGCCTTTGTCTCCTCTGACACGCCCGAAGCCAATGCGGCCCGGGAGGCGCTGATATCACATCACGGCGATGCGGGGATCGAGAACGCCTCGATCGTCGTTGCGCTGGGCGGTGACGGGCTGATGCTCGAAACGCTGCATCGGGTCATGGACCGGAACGTGCCGGTCTACGGCATGAATTTCGGGACCATCGGTTTCCTGATGAACGACTACAACGCCGACGCCCTGGACGTTCGGCTGCGGGCTGCCCTTCCGACCCGCATTCATCCGCTGGCGATGCGGGTGACCGATTCCGATGGCAAGGTATCCGAAGCGCTCGCGCTCAACGAAGTCTCGCTCTATCGCTCGTCCTATCAGGCCGCCAAGATCAGAATCGCGATCGACGGGGAAACGCGCCTCGAGGAATTGATCTGCGACGGCATCATCGTGGCGACCCCGGCCGGGTCGACCGCCTACAACCTGTCGGCCCACGGTCCCATCCTACCGATCACCGCGCCGCTTCTGGCCCTGACGCCGATCTCGCCATTTCGCCCGCGGCGCTGGCGTGGGGCGATCCTGTCGAACCGGGCCAATATTACCTTTACGACCCAGGAAAACGGCAAGCGGCCCGTCAGTGCGGTTGCAGACAACGTGCAGTTCGACAATGTCGTGGAAGTGCAGGTCCATGAAAGCCGCCGCCATTCGGCAACGCTTCTGTTCGACCCCGGTCACAGCCTCGACGAGCGGGTGCTGATCGAGCAGTTTCGCTACTGACCCGAAATCAGGCCGCCGGAAGCGCCAGACGCTGCTGGCGCAGATCGGGCACCATGATCTCATCGGGCGATTCGGCGGCAAAGGCAGGCATCACGCCGCGCGCCGCGCTGCGGGCCAGCGCGATATTCTGCTCGTTGAGATAGGCAAACGATTCTTCGAGCGCAGCGGGAAGCACCCCGTCGTGCTCGACAATCAACTCCTCGATCAGGAGCGAAACGACGCAGTGGCGCGCCGCCACATCATCGGCCAGATCGGCCTGCCGTGCATGACCGACCAGGCGCGCGAGCAAGTTGCGCACCGCAGGGGTAAACCCGCAGCGGCTGAATACGGCATGCAGCGCCGCGCGGCTGCCGCTGTCGAGAATGGTGAAAATCTTGGCCCGCGGTGTGCCCGAGAGATGGGAAAGCGCGTCGGCAAAAAACAGCACGTGCCCGTGCACCATGGCATGCAGCATCAGCCGGGCGTTGATCTTTTCACCCTCCGACATCGCCGCGACATAGCCCCGCGCGCCCCTGCCCGCTTCGCGCTCACCGATGGCCGTGGTTGCGTTGTCGCAGGCATCGCGCATCAGGCGCTCGAGGCGACGCGGCTGGATTGCGCCCTTGACGACCCGCAATCCCAAAAGCGCCTGCCGGACACATTCGACCAGATGCAATCGGGCAATACCGGGCAGATCGCGGCGCTTGAGCAGCGCGCCACGCACCTTTGCGTCCTCGCCCCATTTTTCCGACAGCAGGGTAAGATCATCTTCCGGCAAGGCGATGTCGGCGCGACCCAAAACCCTAAGGCACAGATCGGGATCGCCCAGACGGGTGAGCGCCAGCGCCACACGCTGGCTCAGTGTCGGACGGGCGGTCATTACCGCCAGCATGTCCGGATCGCCCGAGCGGATAATGCCCATCAGATCGGCATCGAGCAGGACCGGGGAAAACTGGACCACGGCACGGGAAATGACCGGCGCGTCCTGGGCCAGAGAGAGCATGATCGGGCGCGGCGCGTTCTCGGAATGCAGCAACCCATAGGCCAGCGCGGCGCGGACCTTGACCGACGGATCGTCGAGAAAATTCATCAGCGCCGCATAAAGCGCTGCCTGCTCGTCCGCCGGCCCGCGATGGGCAAGATAGGCCATGGCAGCCAGATGAGCTGCCTGCCCCCGCTCCTCGCTGTCCCGCGATTGGCAAAGTTGCACGTAACGCTGATAGGCGACCATACGCATCCCCAAAACACTCTTGGGGACAAACTAGCCCGCAAGGTTTAAGTTTTGGTTCACCATAACCGGCCAATTGGCCCCGAGGACTATTCGCCCGAATAGAACCCGCTGAACAGCGCACGGCCCGGCACGACGTTTGGCGTCTGAACGGGAGCCGGTACCGACGATTGCGCTTCGGTGGCAAACAGCGAGGTAAAGGAGACGCCGGGCGGGATCAACGGCGCCGAATCGATTTCCACCCGCGAGGGCAAGGGCTGCTGGCTCGCCAGCTGCTGGGCGGCAAAGGCCGCGTTGTCCGTCGTACCCGAATGGCGGGCCACCAGCGCTTCATAGACCTCCCGCACGCTGCGCGGGCGTCCATTTTCGTAAAAGATCGATGGATTGGCGGCGGCGGGACGCGGAAAGGCCGCTGCCGCATCGGCGTTCGGGTTCTGCAATCCGAGCTCGAAAAACCTCTCGGCCCCGCTCGGCCCGAGAAAATGGGCAATGTAGAGCTCGCCAGGGCTGGGCATGCGTCCGAACTTGCCCATCAGATAATCGCCATTGCGGCGGGTGAAGGCCGCTGCCATGTCGGACGCCACCTGCGGATCGTTGCGCAATTCGAGAATCTGCTGGCGCACCGCCGGATCCGAGACGAAGAATTCGCCCTCATGTTCCTGAATGTGATCGGCAAAATCCTGGTAGCCCAGCCTTGGCCCCTCATCCTTCATCACTTCGAGCCATGTGCTCTCGATGAACTGGAACAGCCCCGTCGCCGACGATGTCTGGGCCTTGGCGCTGGGGTTCAGGCTGCTTTCCCGCATTGCCGTCTGCAGAAGATAATCGAAATCCACACCATTGCGCGCCCCTGCCCTGTCGAGGGCATAGGCGATGGGCTGCGGCACGTTGGAAATCGGGGAGGCCATGAAATCCGACTCAAGTATGCTTGGACGTTAAGGAAACCCTACCGTGGTTAACTCCCGGTTAACCATGCCAATAGGTGGTCAGCGCCGCAGGATCGGGTCGGTCCCGTTCCTCGAGCCGGGTCTGCGGCGTGCCGATGTGAACGAAGGCGACGAAACGCTCCCCTTCCGCCGCCCCCAGCATTGCAGCGGCCTGCGGGTCATAGGCAAACCAGCGGGTGACCCAATGGGCACCAAAACCAAGGGCGTTGGCCGCATGGCAAAGATTGAAAGCGACATTTCCGGCGGCCAGCAATTGCTCAAATTCAGGGATCTTGAAATGAGGAGCGGCCGTCGAGATCACACCGACGGTCAGAGGTGCGGGAAGGAACTGCTTGCGCTCGATTTCAAGCTGCTCGTCGTCGCGCTCGGGCCATTTTGTCTTGGCGATCTCCAGGAGCCGGTCGCCGACATGCTGGCGCGCCTCGCCGTCATAAACCACGAAGCGCCACGGGGCGAGCTTGCCGTGATCGGGAACCCGGCAGGCGATGGTCAGCATCTCCGTCAACTGCTCGGGCGATGGCCCCGGCTCGGCCAGAAACGGCGCGGTGACGGTGCGGCGGGACAACAGATAGTCGCGCAGCGTGGTATTCACAGTCATGACAGCTCCCAACTTGCTCATCGGGCTCCCTTATGACACAGCTTTTCCCCAATCCAAGCCTATCAGAGTGTTCGCTGGCGAGGAGTATTCGGTAAAGAGTGGTTTGATGCGCCTTCGGTCCCTGCTTTTGCTTTTTGTTCTGGCGTTCGGCGCCTTACCGGCCTTCGGCCAGGAAATCGATGAAACGCTCGTCGCCCCGGTTCCCCCGCCACGGCCGACCGAATTCGGCGGCACGGATCAGCCCGCCGATTCGGGCAATGGTGCCGGTCCCGACACGGTAATCGATGGACCCGACACGGGGCCGGACCGGCCCGATTTTTCCGGCATTACCGACCCGCAGCCCGTGACGCTTTCGGCCCGGTTGACCGATGATGGCCCCTTCATTCCCGAAGGGCTGGTGTGGCGCGTTTTCGACACGCGAACCGATGAGACAGGCGAATTGGCGCTGGTCGCGAAATCCGAAGACGCCACGGCAACGCTGAGTCTTCCGCCGGGCGAGTACATCATGCATGTGGCGTACGGGCGGGCCCAGGCCAGCGATACGCTGTTTGTCGAACCCGGCCCCAACACCCATACCATCGTTTTCGAGGTGGGAGGATTGCGGCTCTCGGCGATGATCTCGGGGGACGTGCCGATCCCCAGCGACCTGCTCCGTTTCGATATCTACTCCAACGGCCCCAATGGCCGAGTCACGGTGGCCGAAAACGTGGCGCCCGACGAACTCATCCACCTCAACGCCGGCATCTATGCGATCACTTCGCGCTTTGGTTCGGTCAATGCCGTGGTGCGCACCGAGTTGCGGGTAGAGCCGGGGCAGATCACCGAGGCGACACTGTACCAGAAGGCCGCCCAGGTCGCGCTGAGGCTGGTGTCCGAAGACGGCGGTGAGGCGATTGCCGACGTCGAATGGACGATCAAGACGCCGGAGGGGGAGACCATCTTTGCCGACATCGGCGCATTCCCGACCACCGTGCTGGCCGAGGGCGACTACCTGGCTTTGGCCAAGCTGGGCGAGAATGTCTATAACCGCGAATTCGAGGTGACAGCCGGAAGCCCGCGCGAGGTCGAGATTCTGACGACGGTGTATTGAACGCGCATGCGAAAACCTCCGACGGCGAGATCGCCTCGGTGAATGGTTAGACGGCATGGGGCGATGCACGCTCCGCATTGAAATTTGTATATAT
>NZ_CAXAXY010000021.1:0-38934 GCF_963972885.1 uncultured Pelagibacterium sp.
CAGGAAGGGGTGGCGGGTGTCGAGCACCTTGTGGCGATAGACCCCGAACGCCTTTTGCTCCATGCGATAGCGCCTGACGCCGTGCAGGTGATGCAATGCGGCCTGGGCACCCCAGCAGATGAACATGGTGTGGTGGACGTTGGTCTGGGTCCAATCGATGATTTCGAGCATTTCGGGCCAGTAGCGCACGTCCTCGAACGGCATGTTGGCGATGGGGGCGCCGGTGACCACGAACCCGTCGAATTTTTTGGCCCGCACGTCCTCCCAGGTGGAATAGAAGTTCTGGAGATAATCCTCGGGCGTGCTTTTCGATAGCGGGTCGGCAACCCGGACCAGGGTGAGATCGATCTGGAGCGGGGTGGAGGCGATGAGGCGCGCGAACTGGGTTTCGGTGCGCTGCTTGTTGGGCATCAAATTGAGCAGGCCGAACTGGAGCGGGCGGATGTCCTGACGCGCCGAACGGGACTGGTCCATGACCACCACGCCCTCGGTTTCGAGCGTGACGCGGGCGGGAAGCTGGTCGGGAATGCGGATTGGCATTTTGGGATGTCTTTCAGTAAACTCTTATATAAGTGCAGTCCTATTATTCTGCGGCCACCGCCAGACGATTGGCGATGGCCCTGCACATGAGCTCCATGAAATCCTTTTCGTCGCGCACGTCGGAAAGCTCGGACGCGTCGACCTGATAGCCGAAATTGTCGGCCAGCGCCTGATAGCGCGGCAGCCGGTCGCGCAGCAGGGCCTCGAAGCCCCACACGCCGAAAGCGTCGGGATCGACGTCGTCATCGTGGGTGACGCCGTTTTCTCGCTTGAACTCGTCCCATTTGGCAACGAGGAAGTCGGGCGGGTAGTACATGGGTTTGGGGTTGGCCTTGTACCTGTCGATCAGGCGCTGGGCATCGCCCTCGGTGCCGCGCAGGTAGAGTAGGGCCGTGGTGTCGGTCAAAGCCTTGACCACGGGATCTTCTGGATTGTGCGGGTCGAGCACCTCGATCAGCGAACCGCCGGTGTCGCACAGGAAATCGTCATAACCGTAGAGCGCCTTGGCGCGCTCGATGAAATAGGGAACGTCGAGCAGGGCGTAGATTTCGGCCACGCGGTGCTGTTCCTGACGGCGCTGGTATTCGGAAAAGGTCAGCCCGCCCCTGGCCGGATTGCCCGGCGTGCCGAGATAGCTCGAAAGCGGATCGAGATTGTCGAAGGAAATGTTGGACTGGATCGAGATCGAATCCGAGCGCAGCAGTTCGGCAAGGAAGGGCACCTTCATCGCCTCGCGCTTGAAATTGTCGACGATGTACTCGCCCATGTGCCGCGTGCCGATGCGGAAATCGACCGAGAAATGAAACCAGTCGGCCCGGCGCACGATGTTGCCCAACCGCGTCTTGCCCACGCCGGCCATGCCGAAGACCGTGACGGCCTTGCGGGGGAGCGCGCGGAATTGATCGGGGCTGGAAAAGAGCATGGGGCTGGTCCGGTCAAAGTCAAGAAAATCAGAACATGCTGCTTAGATTTTTATGGCGCGGGCGTCCAGTCATTCGCTGGTCTGCCCTCAACCTCGGCCTGCCACCCCGGACTTGATGCGGGGGCCAGGGCACTCCCGCCCCGGGAGAGAAATCACCAACGCTGGTGAGTACTGGATCCCGGGTCTTCGCCCGGGATGACAGTGGTGGGGAGGCGGGAGGATGATGGTGGCGGGGAGGCAGCGAGGGTGGCGGGGCGTGTATGGAACGAGGGTGGCGGGGGCGCATGGCAGCGGAGGGTGAGGGAAAAATTTGCCGGGTGGGCGGCTGAAATTTCCCGATGATGTGCTTTCGACGGTCGTCGGTATCGAAGAAAATCCAGCAAAATCAAGGGTTCCGGAGTCTGGCACTTCTCTTGCATCACCTGTTTGCGAATGCGCGTGCTTGGCGTGCACATGTTTGGGCTGTCGCGATCCCGGTTGGGGTTGCTCGTACGACGGAGAGTAAAATGGGTATCTATGGGGCATTGTCGACGGCCGTTACGGGCATGGCGGCGCAGTCGTTCGCGCTCGAGAACATTTCGGGCAACATCGCCAACTCGCAAACCACCGGCTACAAGCGCATGGAAACCGGGTTCATCGACCTTATCCCCGATGCGGCGGTCGGCCGGCAGAAGCCCGGCGCGGTTCTGTCCTATTCGCGCTCTACAAACGATGTGCGCGGCGACATCATCACGTCCTCGACCGGTACCCATGTCGCGCTGAACGGGTCGGGGTTTTTCGTTGTCGCGGAAAAGACCGGTACGTCCGATGGCAATTCCGTGTTCGGCGATGCGAGCTATTATACCCGTCGCGGCGATTTCGAGATGGATCGCGAAGGGTTTTTGCGCAATGGCGCGGGCTATTATCTCAAGGGCGTGCCCATCGATACCACGACGGGCAACGTTGCGGGTTCGGTGCCCGAAATGGTGCAGGTTTCCAACGGGCTGATCCCGGCCAAGGCGACCCAGCGCATCGTTTACGAGGTCAACCTGCCCGATACTCCCGCCGTGGGGCTGGCCGCCGATTTCGCCACGACGCTTTCGTCCGCCGGCGACATGGACGGCACCGAGACGCTTCAGGGCGCAGCGCCGGGCCTGGGATGGGCGGGCGGCGACCAGTTCACGATTTCGGTCGGGGGCGGGGCGGTCGAGACGTTCGTGGAGGGCGTGGACGGGACCACGGTCCAGGACTTGATCGATTGGGTCAACTCCTCGGTTCCCGGTGCGACGGCGTCTCTGGACTCCGAAGGGCGCCTGCAGATCACCGCCGAAAACACCAACCATAACATTGTCATTGGCGGTACCGGCACCATCGCCGGCGTTGCCTCTCAGCCGGTCCCCGACGCGCCAGAGACCAATTCCGACTTCGTCGGGCGCTCGGTCGAAGGCGGGGCGATCACGGTCTATGCCCCCAATGGTGCGTCGGTGAACGTGCAGATGCGCTGGGGCAAGGTTTCCAACGAGCCCGATACCTGGCGCCTCTATTACATGAGCGACGGCGAGCCCCAGACATGGTCGGAAGTTCCCGATGGTGAATTCACCTTCGAGGATGGCGTGCTTCAGACGCAGGGCGGCGCTTCGGTGTCTCTGACAGAGCCACTGCGACTGAACCTTCCGAACCTTACCATCAACGGGACCGAGGTGGGTGATGTCGAGATCGACCTCGGTTCGGGCGGACTGACCCAGTTCGACAACGCCAATGGCCGGGCCGCCGTCTCGACGCTCAACCAGAACGGGTACCCCGCCGGTTCGTTCATGTCGGTTGCCATCAACGACAGTGGCCGGGTGGTCGCCACCTATTCCAATGGCGAGCAGATCGAAATCTTCCAGCTTGTCACGGCCAATTTCAACGCCGAGAACCAGTTGAAACGCCTTGATGGCGGCATCTATTCGGCCACGGCCGCGTCGGGCGAAGCAATCCTTTCCACCGATGGCGGTATCACCGGCGGTGCTCTTGAATCGTCCAACACCGACATCTCCGAAGAGTTCACCAAGCTGATCGTGACCCAGCAGGCCTATTCGGCGGGTACCCGCATCGTCTCGACGGCTGACGAGATGCTGCAAGAAGCCCTTAACATGATCCGATGACTGATTGGGTGAGGGTGGGCTGCAAATGGCTATTTCCTGCGCTTCCGGTGCTCACGTACAAAAAGTACGCTCCGCTCCGGTTCTCGGAAACAACCATTTTCGCCGCACCCTCACCCAAACAGCGCCGTGCCACTGGCCTTTAAGACGGAGTTGATGCGATGGGATTGAGTTCGACGCTATCGAATGCACTGGGCGGCATGAATGCCGGCCAGCGGGGCATCGATGTCGTTTCGCGCAACATCGCCAATCAGGGAACGCCGGGCTATCACCGGCAGTCCATCGTCATCGAGGAAACCGCCTATGGGACGAGCGCGCAGGTTCGCGCCTCGACCCTGTCGCGGGCGTTCAACGAAGCGCTGGAAAAGCAGCATCTGGTGGCCGTTTCATCGGCCAGCTATCACGATGTGCGCACAAGCTTTCTCGACCGGATGCAGATGCATCTGGGCAAGCCGGGCGATGCCAATTCGCTCGATACGCTCTATGGCGGGCTGGAAAACGCGCTGCAGGCGCTGGTCACCAACCCCAATGACGTAACGACACGGGCCGGCGTGCTCAACGCCGCTCAGCAGATCGTTGGGCAGCTCAACACCCTGACCGGCGCGGTCCAGGAGATGCGGGTCGAGGCCGAGCAGCAGATTTCCAACAGCGTGTCCGAGCTCAACCGGCAGCTTACGGCGCTGGCCGATGTCAATGTGCGCATTCTCGACATCTCCCAGGATCAGCAGGCGCGGCTTTCGCTGATGGACGAGCGCGACCGCCTGGTCGCCTCGATTTCCGAGCTGGTCGACGTGCGGGCCACATACCGGACCGACGGCACCGTGGCGCTGATGACCGAAAGCGGGGTGGGCATTCTCGACGTCGAGGCCTCCCAGTTCGGGTTCCGCTCGGGGGGCGGGCTCAATTCAAGTTCGCTGTTCGATCCCGACCCGGCCAAGAACGGGGTGGGGGAATTGACCCTGCGCACCCCTTCGGGGCTGCAGATCGACCTGGCCGGGCAGCAATTGCTGTCTTCGGGGCGCATCGCGGGACTTCTGGAGCTGCGCGACACGACGCTGGTCAACATGCAGGACCAGCTCGACGAGATTGCCGCGGGCCTGTCCCAGGCGATGAACACCGTCACCACGGTGGCACAGCCTGACGAACTGACGCCCGATCTCTACGAACTCGATCTTTCCGGCATGCAATCGGGCAATTCGCTTGCCCTGACCTATAATGACGGCACGACCGACCGTTCCGTTCGGATCGTGGCGATGGGCGATGCGGCCAATCTGCCGCTCGCTACGCCCAACGCCAAGGGCGAGCGGGTTATCGGGGTCGATATCTCGGGCGGCGATCCGGCTGCGGCGATCGCCGCGGCGCTGGCGGGCGAATTGCCGGGAACGGCGGTCATCGGCGATGCCGGCGGCGTTCTGTCCATCGACAGTGCCGACATGCGCGCCATGTCCTCCCAGATCAGCGTGACCGGAACGCAGGACGGTGCGGGCGCGCTCAATCTCTTCGTCGATACCCGCGACCAGTCGTTTACCAATTCGCTCGATGGCAATGGCCAGAAGCGCGGGTTTGCCGGGCGGATTGCAATCAACACGGCGCTGATCTCCGATCCGGCCCAGCTTGTGCAGTATGCGAGCGGGGTATCGCTGGGGGACGCGACACGGCCGGAATTCCTGCTCGACAATCTCAAATCGATGGAATTTGTCTCCGACAAGATGACCGCGCTTTCCGATGGCGGGGTGCGGCTTTCGGGCAAGGTCACCGATCTCATCGGCCAGATGATAAATCATCAGGGCAATGTGGTTTCCAAGGCCCAGTCGGAAAGTTCGGCTGTCAGCTATACGTTGCAATCGATCACCACGCGCATGAGCGCCGAGTATGGCGTGAACGTGGATGAAGAGATGGCGCGGCTGATGCAACTCCAGAACGCCTATTCGGCAAGCGCACGCGTGGTTTCGACGGTTCAGGAACTGATCGACGCCCTGCTGGCCATGTGAGGTCTCATGACGATCATCAACAAATCGCTCTATCCGGTGTCCTCGACGCTTTCGACCATATCCAAGATGAGCAAGCAGTTCGAGAACCTCCAGCTGCAACTGGCGACGGGCAACCGCTACAACACGCTGGCCGAGATGGGCAGCGACCGCGTCCACGACATCAATCTGCGCAACCGCTTGTCGCGGATCGAGGGCTATCAGGCCAATATCCTGACCGTCGAGAACCGGATGAGCTTTTACACCAACGGGCTGGAGCGGCTCGACGAGATCGAAGGGTCGGCCCGGGACCTGGCGGTGCCCAACGCCTATGGCACCGACGGAATCAATCTCACCAACGCCCGCAACCAGGCCACCAATCTGCTCAAGGAGGTCATCGACGTCCTCAATACAGATATCACGGGGCAGTTCATTTTCGGGGGCAACAAGTCCGATACCAAGCCGGTGTCGAGCTTTGAGGACATCATGAACGGGCCGAACGGGTTCGTGCGCTACACCGAGAACCGCAACAGCGAGGATATGGGAACCGTGGCGGGCAATTCGGGTCGGATCGATCAGGCGCTGGCGGCCGATACGATCACGCTGACCGAAGATGGCGACCATGATTTCGGGTTCAAGATCGCTTCGGTGACCACCACGGGAACCGCGATAACCGGCACCGCTGCGCCGGTCGATCCGCTGCAGCCCGATGCCGAACAGGTCGCCACGATCACCGCGGGCGGCGTGCCGGCAAAGGGCGATACGGTCACCATCGGGGTCACCTTTCCCCATGACCGCGAGACCGTCCAATATCTGACGTTTACGGCGACCGATACCGATCCGGTGCCCGAAGGCGGCTTTGCCATCGGGGCGGATGCCGACGAGACAGCGGCCAATCTCGATGCGGCGATTGCCGGCAAGCTCGAAAATCTGACCAAGACGGACCTGCGCTCGTCCTCGACCTATGCGGCGGCGGACGGGTTCTTCAACGGCATGGGCGAGACCCAGGATCCCAACGCCAATGCCTGGTACAACGGGCAGGACAGCACCAATCCGCGCCAGACGGTCTCGGCCAATATCGACGAGAGCACCAAGACCCAATATGGCGTGCAGGCCAATGAAAAGGGGTTTGTGGAGCTCATCAAGGGACTGGCCGTGTTCTCGGTTTCAGAGCTGTCTCCGCTCGATGAGGAAAATGCGGGGCGCTACGATGCGCTTGTCGATATCCAGCGCTCGCGGCTGTCGGAAGACAACAATGCCCAGACCGGAGCAATCGAAGTCATCACCATGGAGCTGGGCATCGCCGCTTCGACGGTCAACACCGTCAAGGAGCGCCATTCCCAATATGGGGCGCAGCTCGAAACGATGCTGGCGGAAATTTCCGAAGCGCCCAAGGAAGAGGTGGCGATGATGCTGCTGACGCTGCAGACCCAGCTTCAGGCGAGCTATCAGGCCACGGCGATGGCCAGCCAGCTTTCGCTGGTGAACTACCTTTAAGAGCGCGTCGTGAGCGGATGCAAAAACAAAGCCCCGGCATCGACCGGGGCTTTTTCATTTCAGTGATGGGCGCCGGTTCAGCCTTTGCTGCGCAGGCCGGCTGAAATCTGGCGATTGATGTTGATGAGCGCGTCGAGCTTGGCGGGGTCGGCGCCAGCGAGCAGCTCATAGGTCTGGCCCATGACGAAGATGCCGAGATTGGCGATGTTCTGGCGGATGGGTTGGGGGAGGGGGCTGTCGTCCCTGGTCACGGCCTGAACGAAGATGGACCAGACCTTGCGGTTCTTGTTGAGGGTTTCTTCGAGCTGGTCGTAATGCTCGGGCCAGGTGTCGCGGATGTTTTGCAAACGGGAAGCAAGACGGGCCAGAAGGTTGGCCTCAAGATCTCTGGGACTCGCCGTTTGTTGCGCGGTCCTTTGATACGCGAGTGCCCCCTGATGTTGCATTGCCCAGCAACTCCCCTTCGTATTCGATAAGCTTTTTTGCAGCCCTGAGAGCTTTGTAGAGATCGCCGGTTAATATCTCATTATTTATGGCGTCGATATAAGGCAAAGTGGACGGCGCGGCGCGGACCATTTCATTGATGAGTTCGAAATAGCTCTTGGTGAGCTTGTCGACATTTCCTTCCACATACATGATCTGGATGGCCAGATAGATGGCCTTGGCGGGTGTATCGGCGGTGGCTGCGGACAGAATGTCCTTTTCGCGCAGAATGGGAGCCTTGCCCTCGATGAACAGGCGGGTGCGCTGGTCGGAATTGGTGATCACGCAGCTTCCAACGATCAGTTTTTCGCCGGGTTTGAGCTCGACCTTGAGCGCCATGATTCGTATCCCCTTCAAATTTGGGGTGATTATGAAGAGGGGTGGGACAAAAGAAAAGGGCGGGCCTTCTGGCCCGCCCTTTTCCGCAATGGTTGCCCCCGTTCTGGGAGCCGTCAGTTCATTAGAACAGACGCAGCACGGCCTGATCGGCCTGCGAAGCCATCGACAGAGCGGTCGAGGACAGCTGCTGACGGGTCTGCAGGGCCAGAAGGTTGGCGGCTTCCTCATTGGCATCGGCCAGGGTGAGGTTGGACGCGCCGGTTTCCAGCGTATTGATCATGTTCTTGGTGAAGTTCTGACGGTTTTCGACGACCGACAGGTTCGAACCGAAGGACGAGGACTGAGCGCGGACTTCGTTGATCGCGGTCTTCACATCGGCCAGAACGTTGTCGATGTTGGTGTCGCTGTCGAGGTCAGAGGCTTCGAGCGTGGTCGGAACACCCAGATTGCCCGAGTTGATGGTCTCGCCACCTTCGGTCTGAATGTTGATTTCCGACGTGCCGGTCTCGTTGAAGGTGATCTGCAGATTGTCGCCACGCAGCAGGTTGATACCGTTGAACGAAGCATCGTCTGCAATCTTGTCGAGCTGATCGCGCAGTTCGTTGAACTGGTCGGCCAGGCCGGCGCGGACAGTATTGCCTTCGATGGTGTTGGCACCCGAAGACGTGCCGTCAAGGGCACCGTCTGCCGAGACACCATCGACGCTCAGATCCTGGGTCGACTGGTTTTCAATGCGAAGCTTGCCGTTGTCGTTGGACGCGCGAATAGCACCATTGAGTGTGGCGTTGTTGTTGATCTCGGAAACGAGTTCATCAACGGTCTTGGTATCGCCGCCGTCTGCAGCACCGGCAACTGTCGTCAGGGTGTCGAGGCCGCTGTCAGTGGTTGCGATATCGTTCGTGGTGCCGTTGCCAACAGCCAAGGTGGTGATGGCGATCGAGGAGTCCGCGCCCGCAGAGTTGGACGTGATGGCGAGGTTGCCACCGTCATTGGATGCAGTGGCCGCGATATCGGCTGCGTCCAGTTTTGCCTGGACCACCGCAGCGAGTTCATCGACACTATCGATGGTGTTATCGCCATTACCGATGGCCGCTACGTCGGCCTGCTCGATGGTGATTGGTTCCGCTGCTGCACCGTCCACGGCGATATTAAAGCTCAGCGAGTCGCCAGCTTCATCAAATTGCATGGCTGCGAACGTACCGGCACCGGTCTGCGAGCCAGACACGGCCTTGGTCAGATTGACTTCGACCGGGGTATCGCCAACGGCACCGCCCGAAAAGTCGATCGTTTCACCGGAAGCGAAGGATGCATCATCGGCAATCGTATAGGACGCGGTCTGGAAAGACTTGTCCTGACGGGCCTGACGCAGGGTCGACTGCATCGATTCGAGGGTTTTGGTGATTGCGGTAAGGCCGTTATCGGCGGCTTCCAGGGTCTGAATGCCGTTGGCCATGCCGTCCAGAAGGGCGTTCATGTCGCCGGCGCGAGAGTTCAAACCGGAAGAAGTGAAGAAGTTGGTGGGGTTGTCCAGAGCCGAGTTGACCTTCTTGCCGGTCGCCAGACGGTTCTGGGTCGTCGACATCATGTCAGCGGTGTTCTGGAGGGAGAGCAGGTTGGTGCGTACGGCGCTCGAAAGCGTTACGTCAGACATATGGAAATCCCCTTCTAGGATTTATGCAATTTCAGAGCGCCTCTTCCTGAGACGACTGGCCAGACACTGTGCGATATCTTCTAAAGAACGGTTAAAGCGCGCTGGTGCATCCGACATACACGCATAAAAAAAGGCGAGCCGAGGCCCGCCTTGTTCATCTCCAATGTCGGTGCGGTTAGCCGAACAGGCGCAGAACCGCCTGATCGGCCTGGCTGGCAAGGCTGAGCGCGGTCTGGGAGAGCTGCTGGCGGGTCTGCAGCGCCAGAAGGTTGGCGCCTTCCTCGTTGGTATCGGCGAGGGTGAGATTGGCCGCTCCGGTTTCCAGCGTATTGATCATGCGCTTGGTGAAATCCTCGCGGTTCTGGACCACCGAAAGGGTCGAACCGAGATCGGATGCCTGGGCCCGCACCTCGTTGAGCGCGTTCTGCAGGTTGGCAAGCTGGGCATCGATATCATCGTTGAGGTCGAGATCTTCGGGGCTGAGCTCGAGCAGGCCCAGATTGGCCACGTTGATGGCGCGGGGCTCGCCCTTGGCATTTTTTGCCTGAATTTCGATGGTTGACGTGCCCGATTCGTTGAAGACGATCTTGAGCTGGTCGCCGCGCAGGAGGTTGACGCCGTTGAACGAGGCGTCTTCCGAGAGCCGGTCGAGTTCGGTGCGCAGATCGTTGAACTGACGGGCAAGGCTGGAGCGGACGTCGTTGCCCTCGATTTCGGACTCGCCGATCCCGCCGGTCATTTCGCCATTGGTGAGCCCGGTCAGGGTGAGTGGGCTGGTCGACTGGTTCTCGATGCGCAGTTTGCCGTTGTCATTGGATGCGCGCACGAACCCGTCCAGATCGGCGTTGGCATTGATGGCGGTCACCATGTCGTCGACGGTGCGGGCGCGGGTGCCGATCGATGTGCCTGTTCCGTTGGCAATACCCGTGGTGCCTGCGGTGGCGGTTTCGGCAAAGTTGGAAATCTCGATACCGGCGCTGCTGCTGCCGGCGAAGGCGTCGGTTGTGAGCACCAGATCGCCGCCATCGACAGTCGCGGCGGCGGCGATGCCAGCGTTGTCGAGCTTTGCGTTGATGATTGCCGCAATTTCGTCGGCGGTCACAGCCGTGGGATCGGCGACGGCGCCGGGCGAGGTGATATCGGCATTGGTGACGGAAATGGCGACCGGGTCGCCGCCGTGCACGGCGATATCGAATCCGACCGCATCGCCCGCACCGGAAAGATCGACCCCGGCCGGGGTGTAGGCGCCGGCGGCGAGTTCGGAGCGCGATGCGGTCAGGTCGACGTCGAAATCGGTCCCATCGGGCAGGGCGCCCCCGGCAAAATTGAGCACTTCGGTGCCGACGGGCGCGGCCGCCATGTTGAGCGTGTAGCTTTCGGTCTTGAACGAATTGTCCTGCCGGGCCTGACGCAATGTCGATTGCATCGACTCTATCTGCTTGGTGATCGCCGACAGACCGTTGTCGGCTGCCTCGATGGTGCGGATGCCGTTGCTCATGGCGTCGAGCAGGGTGCCAATGTCGGCAGCGCGCCCGTTCAGCGATGCTGCAGTGAAGAAGTTTGTCGGGTTATCCAGGGCCGAATTGACCTTCTTGCCCGTTGCCAGACGCTCCTGGGTGGAGTCCATCATCTTGGCTGTGTTTTGAAGGTGCAGAAGGTTGGAACGTACCGCCTTCGATAGCGTCACATCAGACATGGCCAAAACCCCCGTCGTCGCTTGGTATGATCAGAATCACTCCCTGTTAGGAGCGCGTTAACCATACAGTGCGATGCCAAGTGCTACTGAATGGTTAACAAAGTCTGATCGTTAAGGGGTAAATTTACCTTTTGCGCTAGACGGAGCGGTCGCGCAGCGTGAGGCTCGAGTGTGGCGGTTGCCAGGGGGCGGACCGCAGAACCAGGGCGGCTCCGGGCTCGGTTCCGGTGTTGACCAGGGTCGATGCGATCAGGCTCGTCTCGAGCAGGGTAGCCGACGAGACAGTGCCCTCAAGCGCTTGATTATCCTGAGGATTTTTCCGACTCTGGCGGTTGGGCGTCGGGCGTTTGGGCAGGGGCTGGCCAAGGCTTGCGCCAGCGGAATCGCGGATGCGATGGGGCGGTGGCGCCGAGGGCCGTTCAGCCGGTCGTGCGACGGCTGCTGCGATCCCCAACGGGCCTTGCTGTGGTGGGATGAACCCTGTCACCTGTTAACCATTCCCCTGACCGATGCGGCAAAAACTGCCGGGCAGAATGTGCCGCAAAGGCTCTCGGGCGGATTAAGCAGGGGTGTGGTGTTTTATGAAAATCGTATCATTTCGGAATGTTCGGCCGCGATCACAGCGCCCGGTTGATCGAAAGGCCCTTCATGGATTCAGCCGAAGGCTTGGGGGACTGGCCGGCGGCGCCGTAGGTCTTGGGCTTGGCCGTGTTGCCGGCGGCGCGGGCCACGTCCGAGAGCAGGTTTTCGGTCACGGTGCGGGCGGTGGCCAGGACGCGAAGGTTTTCGGCCATCTGGGTGGCCAGCGCCTCATGGCCCCGGCGCAGGGCGTCGATGCGGATGGGGGCCTCGGCCTTCAGGCGCGGCGCGGCGCGCTGGATGGCGCGGGCCAGCGTCACGTAGTCCTGAGCAAGCTGGGTCTTTTCACCGGTGAGCGCCGTGGCCTCGCGCACATGGCCGGCCCGCAAATAGGTGGTTTCGCGGTTCATGACCTCGACCAGGGCACCGAGCGCGGTTTCTGCGCGGGCGCAAAGGGATTCTGCGTCCAGAGATTCAAGCGCCATGAGGCGATCGGCGGCGGTCATTGTGTGTAAGCTCCCATGGATGACAGGTGAGGCGCGCTTTGCTGTGCGGCCTGTGTTTCGATAAGGGCGGCGACCATCTGGTCGGCAATGCCGATGCCGCCGGCCTGGGCCATTTCGGCCGCGTATTGTTCGCTCATCATGCCGCGCCAGGTTTCCTCGGCGTAACCGCCGCCAAACATGGAGTCGGTTTCCAGCCCTTTGAACATTTCGGAAACGAGGGTGTTCAAAAACACGCCTTCGAGTTCGGACGCCTTTTCGCGCAGATCGGCGTAGCCGGGCAGGGACTGGTAAGCGGGGTTGAGGGTAACGGCCATCAGATCACCTCGATTTCGGCCTGCAGCGCGCCGGACGCCTTGATGGCCTGCAGGATGGCGATCAGATCGCGCGGAGAGATGCCCAGGGTATTGAGCCCGTCGACAAGCTGCTGCAGCGAGATCGATTCCGGAACCACGGCAAGCTGGGTGCCGTCTTCGTTGACGTTGATCTGCGTGCGCGGCTCGACTGCGGTCACCCCGTCGGTGAAGGGTTCGGGCTGTACGATCTCGGGGTTTTCGGCAATCGAGATGGTCAGATTGGCGTGCGCTATGGCGACCGAGGACACCCGCACGTCGCGACCGATGACGATGATGCCCGAGTTTTCGTTGATGACGATGCGGGCCGCCTGATCGGTCTGGATCACCAATTGTTCGATGTCGGTGAGAAGATCGACGATATTGCCGTTGAAATTGTTGGGCAGGGAGACCCGTACATTGGCCGGATCGGTGGGGATGGCGACGGGTAGGCCGATCAGATCGTTGATGGCCAGCGCGATGCGGCGCGAGGTGGTGAGATCGGGGTTGCGCAGCGAGAGGCGCACCGAGTGCTGGGCGCCGAGCGCGAAATTGATCTCGCGCTCGATCAGGGCGCCCGAGGAGACCATGCCGGTGGTGGGCACGCCCGAAACCACTGTCGCGGCCTCGCCCTGGGCCGAAAAGCCGTTGATGAGCACCGGGCCCTGGGCAATGGCATAGGCCTCGCCATCGGCGCCAAGCAGGGGCGTGACCAAAAGCGTGCCGCCCTGGAGCGAGGACGCATCGCCCATGGCCGCGACCGAAACGTCGAGGCGCGAGCCTTGCGTGGAAAAGGGCGGCAGATTGGCGGTGACCATCACGGCGGCAACATTTGCCGTGCGCATCGTCTCGCCGCGGGTGTTGACCCCCATGCGCTCGAGCATGGCGATCATCGACTGGCGGGTGAAGGGCGAATTGTTGAGGCTGTCGCCGGTGCCGTTGAGGCCCACGACCAGCCCGTAGCCGATCAACTGGTTGTCGCGCACGCCCTCGATCTGGACGATATCCTTGATGCGGGCCGGTGCGGCAAGCACCGGAAGCGTCCCGGTGATCGCCAGTGCGGCGGCGAGGGCGATTGCCAATGTGGTGCGAAACAAACCTGTTTTCATTTTCGTCCGATTCCCCGTTTCCGGGCGGCGTGCCCTCGTCCCCACGATGGCGTGCCGCTGTTCACGGGTAATAGAGCGAAAAGCGTGCCAAGCACGGGCACTTCCTGTTAATCGATTGTTTTTGTTGGAAATTATCTGAATTGATGGTTCGCGATACGGCTGGCGATGGGCAGTGTTTGCCGGGCCGTTAAGGGTAAATTAACCCCTCTGGGCAAAATCTGCCGGTTAGCAATCGATTAACCACGAGCCAATCGGGCCAGACATGCGGATCGACGGAACAGGGCGGATCATCACCACGAACCGGCCGGGTACCGCTGCGAAATCGTCCGGGCCTGCATTCCAGATCGAATCGGGGCAGGGTTCGGGCCGCAGCGCCCAGACCTCGGCGCCGATCGCGGCGGGCGGGATCGATGCGCTGCTGGCGCTGCAGGCGGCGGACGATGCGACCACCGGGCGCCGCAAGGCGGTCAAGCGCGCCAACTCCCTGCTCGACATGCTCGAAGACATTCAGGCCGATCTTTTGATCGGGCAGGTCGGGGAAGGACGGCTCAACCGGGCCATCTCCCTGCTGCAGCAGGCCAAGGCGCAGATCGATCCGGAGCTCGAGGCCATCGTGGCCGATATCGAATTGCGGGTGCGGGTCGAACTCGCCAAGCTGGGACGCTATCCCGAAACCTGATGCTGTGACCCGTTTGCGGCACCTCACGGTGTTGTTAACGAGCCGGTCACTTTCCGTTTGCCCGATAAGTTTGACCCCACTATATAAGCGGCGACCTGTTGCCAAGGGGAGTGAGTCTTAACGATGTCGGTCGAGGCCCTTGCTGACGACTACCGTCCTTCCGAGGACGAAGAGTTCATGAATGCGCGTCAGCGCGAGTATTTCCGCAAGAAGCTCAATGCCTGGAAGGACGAGATTCTCCGCGAAAGTCGCGAGACTCTCGAGAACCTGCAGGAAGAAAGCACCAACCACCCCGATATGGCTGACCGGGCGTCCTCGGAAAGCGATCGTGCGCTCGAATTGCGCACCCGCGACCGCCAGCGCAAGCTGATCGCCAAGATCGATTCGGCGCTCAAGCGGATCGAGGACGGTTCGTACGGCTTTTGCGAGGAGACCGGCGAGCCGATCGGTCTGGCCCGGCTCGACGCCCGTCCCATCGCGACCTTGAGTCTGGAGGCCCAGGAGATGCACGAGCGGCGCGAGAAGGTTTATCGCGACGACTGATCGCTGAATCTTTTGAATCGTTTGCGGCGGCCCGTTGAAGGAAAACTTCAGCGGGCCGTTTGCCGTTTCAGGCCAATGCCATCTCCCGCGTGATGGCTATGGCGTCGAGGAAGGGGCGGTCGTGGCTGACGACGAGCAGGGCGCCGTCATAGCCGCGCAGGCCGGCTTCTACCGCCTCGATGGATTCGAGGTCGAGGTGGTTGGTCGGTTCGTCCAGGATCAGCAATTGCGGCGGGGCTGCGGTGCCCAGAACGCAGGCGAGGCCGGCGCGCAGGGTTTCGCCGCCCGAGAGCGATGCGGTCATTTTCAGCGCGGCGTCGGCGCGGAATTTGAAGCGGGCCAAAGCGGAGCGACAGGCTTGCTCGTCGGACGCCGGATTGAGGGCGAGGAAATTGTCGCGCACCGTCTTTTGCGGGTCCAGGACGGACACCTGCTGGTCGAGCAGGGCGTGGGGGACGTGCACACTGACAGCCCCGGCGAACGGTTCGAGAGTGCCGGTAACGAGGCGGAGAAGAGTGGTCTTGCCCGACCCGTTCGGGCCGGTGATTGCCACGCGCTCGGGGCCGGCGATGGCGAGAGAGACATCCTTGAGGACCGGGGCAGCCGGATCGTAGCCGGCTGAAATGGCGTCGAGGGTCAGCACCTTTTTTCCGGCGGGCAGACCGGTTGGCGGCATTGCTATGGTAACGTGCTGGAGTACTTCGATTTTGTCGCGGGCCGCCTGAGCGTCCGATTCCGCCTGCTGCCGTAAACGGCTGGCAAGACGGGCGTTTTCGCCCGCCGAATTTTCGGCGGCGCTCTTGCGTCCGTTGAGGAGAATTTTCGGCAGATCGCCCTTGGAACGTTTGCGCTTGCCTGCGGCATCGGATTTCTGCTGGCGCTCGCGGGTCAGCTGGGCCTTTTTTTCCACCTGGGCCGTGCGCTTTTCGGCGCTGGCCAGATCGTGTTCGGCGGCGGCCAGCTCGATGGCTTTGCGTTCGCGATAGAAAGAATAATTGCCGCCATAGGTCGTGGCGCCCAGGCTGGTCAGTTCCACAATGGCGTCCATGGTTTCGAGCAATTCGCGGTCATGGCTGACCACAACGGCGCCGCCGCGCCATTTGGCCAGAAGATCGATGACCGCATCGCGGCCATCGCGATCGAGATTGTTGGTGGGTTCGTCGAGCAGCAGGAAATCGGGATCGGCGAACACCAGCGCAGCCAGCATGGCGCGGGTGCGCTGGCCGCCCGAGAGGGTTTCGAGCGCGGTATCGGCGGCGGCGGGCAGGGCAAAGCGGGCGAGGGCTTCATCGAGCCGGGCTTCGATCGTCCAGTCGGCATCGGCCAACTCGTCGGCGCTTGCCGTCCCGGCTGCGGCGCGGGCGAGAATGTCGATCTGGACGGTGGCGCCGAACAGATCGGCAATGGTTTCGCCCGGGCCGGGCTTAAGCGACTGGCGCAGAAACCCGATGGTGCCATCGATGGTGACGCTGCCCGATTGCGGGACCAGCGCGCCGGTGATCAGCCCCAGGATCGTCGACTTGCCCACACCGTTGCGGCCCACAAGGCCGGTGCGCTGGCGGGAGAAGGCGAGATCGAGATCGGAGAAAAGCTGCGTGCCGTCAGGCGTTGAAAAGCTTAAGCGCGATAGCGTGATGTGTGCGGGCATAGATGGATTCCGTTCCGAGGCAATTGCGGTTTGCTGTCGGAAGAAAATCCATTTGGGCACACATCCTGTTGGAGCGTTTCGGCGCTTCTTGGAATCGCCGAAATGCTCCAAGTCTTTGTTGGTCGCGCTTCCGAACCGGATAAGTGGAGCCCACTTATCCTGGAAGCACTCCTGTTGCAGTTCGGCGCCAAATTAATCGCTAAACACCACAAGTCAAGCCGCGCAGGTTGACAGGAAAGCCATGCTGACGCTTTCTGGTGCCATGGGCTCGAAAACATTTTTCACGACGATCACGATTGCGCTTACGGCGGCTTTTGCCACCGGGGCGTCCGCGATGGATATATCGGTCGGCTCGCAGGTGCGGCTGAGCGCGGGGTATCTTTCGCTCAATCACGACGCGTCCCATCTCACGCCACCGGGCAGTTCGGGGATGGCGAGCTATGGCGAGCCCACCTCGATCCTGAGCTATGAGCCGCTCTATCAGGCCGATATCGAATTTTCTCTCACCGGGCGCGGAGAGGAAGGCTGGTTCGATCTGATCGCTGCGTTCCCCATCGCGGCGGGCGGTACGTTCGGGGATCGCGACTACGAGGCGGGGCAGGCGCTTTATTCGGAAACCTTCAGCGACATCACCCTTGAAAATGGCGGCAGTGTCGCGCTGCGGTACGGATTGCCGACCGATGGGACGCTGGTCTGGAACGATATGGTCGTGCGCCCCTATCTGACCGGCGGGTTTGGGCTGGAGCGCTATGGCATGGACGGATTGCGCTGCGGTGCTGCCTGTCCCAGCGGTCCGATTGCATCCAGCGTCACGGTGATCGGGCACGATCTGTTTTCGGCTTCGGCCGGGCTGGGCGTGTGGCTGGAAAATGAAATTTCGGAGGCCGAGACCATCGATCTGCGGTTCGAGGTCAATGGCGGCTATCTCGGGGTTACCGACAGCCATTATCTGCGGTTGGCGGATCTGGGGAGCGTGCCCAACATCTTTTACGATCTGGCCACGGTGGGCGGACTGGCCGAGGCCACCTATCGCTATGAAACCGAGCAGGGCGCCGAGCTTTCGGCCAGCGTCTTTGCCGGTGGACAACTGGGGCTGGGCGGGGTGACCTTCGGCAGCGCCGGCGGCCCGCAAACCGGGCCGCTCCGGGCGTGGTCGGTTGCGGGGCATGCGGGCATCAGCGTCGGGGCGAGTGTGCCGTTTTAGCGCGAACGGCGGCCGATCCTCTCTTTGTCGTCATCCCGGGCGAAGACCCAGGATCCAGTAACCGGCAGCGCTCAGGTTCCTTCACCAATGCAGAGTGTACTGGACCCCGGCTCAAGGCCGGGGTGACCGGGTGGGGAGTAGGGCGCGCAGCACTTGGGCGCTGCTACCCGTACCGCTTTTTGAGATGCGCGATGAAAATGTCGGGATCGAGGGTCGAGCCCGTGGCGCGTTCGATGAGGTCGGGGGTCGAATAGCGTGAGCCTTGCGACCAGATGTTGTCGCTGCGCCATTTGTTGACGCCGGAAAAGTCACCCTTTGCGATTTCATCGAGCACGTTGGGGCGGGCCTTTTCGATGGCCTGCCATTGCTGGGCGGCGAGCATGGCGCCCAGCGTGTAGCTGGGGAAATAGCCGAAGGCGCCGGCCGGCCAATGGACGTCCTGCATGGGGCCGTCCTTGGGATTTTCGATTGTCGAAAGCCCCAGATACTCGGTCATTTTTGCGTCCCAGGCCTCGGGCAGGTCGACCACTTCGAGATCGCCGCCGATCAGCGCCTGTTCGAGCTCGAAGCGCAAGATGATGTGGAGCGGGTAGGTCACCTCGTCGGCATCGACACGGATGAAGCCGCGTTCGACCTTGTTGACCTCGGCCACGACGTCCTCGATCTCCCAGCCCCTAAGCGCATCTTCACCGAGATGCTGGGACACGATGGGCATGGCCCAGCGCCAGAATTGGGGAGCATGGGCCAGCTGCTGTTCGACGAAAAGCGACTGGCTTTCGTGCATGGCCATGCCGCGCGCCTGACCGGCGGCCATATGCGAAAGATCCTTGGGCAGGCCCTGCTCGTACAGTGCGTGACCGGTTTCGTGCAGAACACCCATCAGGGCGGTGAGGAACTCGTCGGTTCTGTAGCGCGTGGTCATGCGCACATCGGTGGGCACGCCGCCGCAGAAGGGGTGGTGAGAGACGTCGAGCCGGCCATGGGTGAAATCGAACCCGAGCGCACCCATCATCGAAAGGCCCAGCTCGCGCTGTTTTTCGATCGGGAAGGGGCCCTCGACCGATTTGGCGGGGCGGCTGGCGTAGCGGCCTTGCTGCGCATCGAGCGCTTGGGGCACGAAATCGACAAGGAAGGCTTTGAGCTTTTCGAGCACCGGGGCGACATCGGCGACGCGGTTGCCGGGGTCGAACTGTTCCATCAGCGCGTCGTAAGGGGTGAGCCCCAGCACATCGGCGCGCATCTGCGCTTCCTCGCGGGCCAGCGCCACGACGCCTTCGAGGGCGGGGGCGAAATTTGCCCAATCGTTCTTGGCGCGCAGATCGCGCCAGAGCTGCTCGGAGCGTATTTCGGCCTGGGATTTGCGCACCACGAAATCGGCGGGCAGGCAGGTGGCGTTGGTGTAAACGCGCTTGAATTCGCGCACGGCGAGCTTCTGGTCGTCGGAGAGGTCTTCGGATTCGGCCTTTGCGATCCAGTCGCCGATCTGGGGCGCGGTCGCCGTTTCGTGACGCAGCCCGTAAAGGAAAGACACCGATTCCGCGCGCTTTTCACCGCCGCCGACCGGCATGTTGGTCGCCTCGTCCGCCGAGAGGATGGCGATAGCGTGCTCAATGGATTCGAGCTTGCGTCCGAGGGTTTCGAGATCGGCGTAGGACATGGGAGGCTCCGGGCAGATGAGTGTCGGCAGGGTTGTAGAGGATTTTGGCGGCGAGGGGGAGAGGGACTACGGAGAGGTTAGGGCTTACAGAGAGTACTGGATCCCGGCTCAAGGCCGGGATGACGGTGGTGGGGAGGTGAGGGGGGAAGAGAGATGAAAAAGGCGCTGCGGGGAGCAGCGCCTTTTGGGTCGGCCCAACGGGGAAGACGGGCCGGTTAACCGGCTGCCGCGAATTTGGGGAACGGCAGGCGGTTGGGGACTGAAGCGCCAGGGAGAAGGCGGCGCTGGGGATACTGGATCCCGGATCAAGTTCGGGATGACCGTGGAGGGTTGGGAGGCGTGGTGTGCCTCCCTTCCGGGGTTAGAACGGGAGGATGGCGTCGAGGATCTGCTGGCCGTAGCGGGGCTGCTGGACGTCGGTGATCTGGCCGCGACCACCGTAAGCGATGCGGGCTTCGGCGATCTTGGTGGAGGAAATCGTGTTGTCCGATCCGATATCCTCGGGCCGCACGATGCCGGCCACGATCAGGTCGCGGACCTCGAAATTGACGCGCACTTCCTGACGGCCTTCGATGACCAGATTGCCGTTGGGCAGCACCTGGGTCACGACGGCGGCGACCTGGGTGGTGACCCGTTCGGAGCGGTTGACTGAACCGTTGCCGGCGTTGGAGACGCCCGAATTGGTACCGATGGCGGCATCCGCGGAAACGTCGGCCGGGGCGACCGAGTTAAAGATCGAGCCCAGTGCGCCACCCAGCCCGGCTTCGTTGGACGAAGAGCGCGTGGCGGTGGTGGTGTTTCCGATCTGGGCGCGGTCGTCGATGGTGACGATAACAGTCAGAATGTCGCCGATCTTGGCGGCGCGCTGATCCTTGAAAAAGCCGCGTGCATCGGACGAAAACAGCGAATTGGGCTGGTAGGTCGCCGGCTCGGCGGCGGGCATGGGCATGGTGACCGGACGATAGCCGGCGGTGACCGTGGGATCGACGATGGGGGTCAGGGCCGGAGCCTGGCCGACATTGGCCAATCGGTCGGTGGTGGCGCAGGCGCCGAGCGTGGAAACGAGCAGCAGGCCCGTTGCGAGTTTGAGAAGTGCGTTCATTTCAAAATTCCCCGTAATTTTTCAGTGGTCGCGTTTCCGAACCGAAGAACCGGTATCGACTTCTTCTGGAAACGCTCCGGTGACCGAGACTTCCCCAAGTCCCGAGCGTGAAGATCAGAGCCCGGCGAGTTGCTGGGGGCCCGAATAGACCGTGACCGTGCCGTTCTGCGTGGCGACGCCCTGCAGAACCTTGTTGGTCATGGTGTTGAGCACGGATACCGGCTGGCTCAGGCTGGCGGAATTGAGCGCCTTGCCGGTTGTGGTGAGGGTGAGCGCGCCTTGCTGGAAGACGACGGTCACCGAATCGTTGCGCGAGATGATTTCGGGCGCGGCAATATCGGAGGGCTTGAGCATGACGCCTTCGCGGGTCTGGCGCTGCAGGGCCATGCCCATGATTTCCTCGTCGGACACCAGGCCGGTGGATTCGGCGTAGGCGAGTGGGACCATGCGCATTTCGATGTCGTCGGGCCCCAAAATCGTGCCCTGCGGCAGGGTGCGGGCGAGATGGGGCGCGGCGATCATCAACTGAATCTGGCCCGAAACGTCGAGCGGGCGATCGATGCCGGCCACCGCAAAGCGGGCGGAAAAGCTCGATGAACCGGGCATGTAGCGCAGGATGGTCAGCGCGGCGGGGGTTTCGGTGTTGGCGGCGATGAGATCGGGCAGGGGCGCGTCGAGCGCGATGTCCATGTCCATGCCGGCGGTGAGGATGCCACGCGATTGCAGATCCTGGGCGATCAGGTCCGAGAGCATCTCCTGGCGCACATCGATGCCGACGCGGGCCACCCGGATGCGGTCGAACCCGGCGGGCTCGAATGTCTCGATGCCGGCGGCCTGAACCGCCGAGGCGATGTCCTGGAGCGAGAGAATGCCCGATGTGCCGGGGGCCGGGGCGCGGAACACGGCGGTTTCGGCCATCAGTCCGGCGCCGTCGAACAGATCGCCCACGGTGACGATGGCGGCGTTGACGGTCACATCGCCGCGCAGCATCGGCTCGGCTTGCGCCGCGCCGGCCAGTGCGCCGAGGACGATTGCGATACCGGTGCGTTTGAGAAGTGAAGCAAACATCGTCGTTACCCCCTTTGTCAGGTGTTTAGCGAAGCTGGGCGGTGGCCTGGAGCATCTGGTCGGCGCCGGAGATGACGCGGGCATTCATTTCGTAGGCGCGCTGGGCCGAGATCAGATCGGCCATTTCGGTCACCGCGTTGACGTTGGCGCTTTCGAGATATCCCTGGAGGAGGTCGCCCATGCCCTCGGCGCCGGGCACCCCGATCTGGGCCTCGCCCGATGCGGCGGTTTCGAGAAAGAGATTGTCGCCCATCGATTCCAGGCCCGCCTTGTTGACGAAGCGCGCCATCTGGAACTGGCCAAGCTGAACCGGTTCGGTGCCGCCGTTAAAGAACCCCTCGACGATGCCGTCGCGGCTGATCGAAACCGAGGTGGCATCCTCGGGAATGATGATGCCGGGTTCGACCTCATAGCCGTCCACGGTCACCAGCATGCCGGTGGACGAGCGCTCGAAGGTGCCGTCGCGGGTGTAGGCGGTGCGCCCGTCGGGCATGTTGACGATGAAATAGCCCTCGCCGCGGATGGCGACGTCGTTTTCCTTTTCGGTGGGTGCCACATTGCCCTGGCTCATGATGCGGGCGGTGGCCGAAACCCTTACGCCCGAGCCGATCTCGATGCCGACGGGAACCTGCGTGCCCGCTTCCGAGGTCGATGCGCCGGCGCGGCGGTAGGACTGGTAGAGCAGATCCTGGAACTCGGCGCGCTGGCGCTTGAACCCGGTGGTGCGCATGTTGGCGATGTTGTTGGAGATGACTTCGACATTGCGCTCCTGGGCGGCCATGCCGGTCGATGCTATGTAGAGAGCTTTCATCGGTGTTGTCCTTATGTCGGTCGCTGGCTGGCTCAGGCCTGGGTATCGCCAAGCCGCTGGATCGCGGAACGGCGCAATTCGTCTTGCTTGTTCATGAGGTCGGCGAGCGAGGAATAGGCCCGCGTCACCCGGATCATTTCGGTCATTTCGCCAACGCCCGAGACGTTGGAGCGCTCGAGCGCGCCCTGGACGACGCGGGTGGTCGAAACCGCCAGCGGGGTGCCGCCGGCAAACATGGTGTCGCCTGTGCGGGTCAGTTCCTGGGGGTTTTCAAACTCGACGACTGCGAGGCTGCCCTTGTTGCCGGCGCTCGATGTGATTTCACCCTCGGCGGTTATGGCGATGTCGGTTTCCCCGGCGCCAAAGACGATGGGGTTGCCGCCATCGGAAAGCACCGGGAAGCCGTTCTGGGTGACGAGCACGCCGTCGGAATTGATTTCCATTGCGCCATTGCGGGTGTAGCGGGTGCCCTCGGGCGCCTCGACGGCCAGAAAGCCTTCGCCGGCAAGAGCGACGTCGAGCGGATTGCCGGTCTGGGTCATGGACCCTGCGGCGAGATCGTGCATGGTCGCCCAGTCCTGGACATAGGAAAGCTGCTGGCTGCCGCTGGGGAAACTGCGGTCGGAAGCGACCGGCATGACGTATTCCTCGAACAGGATCGCCTCGGCCTTGAAGCCGGTCGAATTGATGTTGGCCAGATTGTTGGCCACCACATCCATCTGCCGTTGCAGCGCCATCTGGCGCGAGAGGCCGATCAATTGCGCGTTCTCGATCATGCGCGTTTCCCCGTTAACATCTTTCGAGGGCCCTGCCTCCCCAGGCCGGGCGTCTCGCCAAAAGACAATGCAGGTGGCGTGCCAACTTCATAAATCGATATAAAACAACGGGTTAGATTGATCGGGTGTTATGGGCTTTGCGGTAAGGCTTTGCCGACGGGGAAAAATCTACCCGGCAATACTTGCCGCCCTTAGGCAAATCGTAACCATTCGTTAACCCTGTGGGGATTAGCTGGGCACAGGGCAAAAGCGCCTGAAACCGGGGGATTCGGAAGGCCTGCATGAGCGACGTGACCGAAACAGAAGTTAACGCCACATCGGACGCAGCTCCCGCCAAAAAGGGGCTGCCCAAGATTGCGCTGATCGGCGGGGGCGTTGCCGTGCTGTTGCTGGTCGCGGGGGCAGGTGGGTGGTTTCTGACCCAATCGGGCGGCGGCGACAGTGCCGACCATGGGGGTGAGGTCGAGGTCGCCGCGGAGGCCGCCTTTTATGATCTCCCCGATATCATGGTCAATCTCAACACCTCGGGCGGTGCGGACGCATTCCTGCGGCTGCGCACGGCGCTGGAAGTGCGCGACGAGGCAATGATCGAGTTGATCGAACCGCGCATGCCGCGGGTTCTCGATGCCTTTCAGGTGTATTTGCGTGAGCTGCGTCCCGCCGATCTTGAAGGTTCGGCAGGGCTCTATCGTCTCAAGGAAGAGTTGCTGCGGCGCGTCAACCTCGCCGTCTATCCGGCGAGCGTGGACAATATCCTGTTCAAGGAAATCCTGGTGCAATAGCGGATAATCATGGCCAACGAGACAGGAAAAACGGACGGGGCGCTCGGGGACGACTGGGCCGCCATGCTCGAAGCCGAAGCGGGCGGGGCGGACGATGTCGACCGCGTTCTCAATCAGGATGAAATCGACTCTCTTCTCGGGTTCGATTCCAGCGCTGCATCCAATGTCGAGCTGACCGGTGTGCGGGCGCTGATCAATTCGGCGCTGGTGTCCTATGAACGCCTGCCGATGCTGGAAATCGCGTTCGACCGCCTGGTGCGGCTGACGACGACCACGCTGCGCAATTTCACCTCCGACAATGTCGAGGTCACCCTTGAATCGATCAGTTCGGTTCGGTTCGGCGATTATCTCAATTCCATTCCACTGCCCGCCATTCTCTCGGTCATCAAGGCCGAGGAGTGGGACAATTTCGGGCTTTTGACCGTCGACAGCGCGCTGATCTATTCGATGATCGACGTGCTCCTTGGCGGGCGGCGCGGCTCGAGCGTCATTCGTGTCGAGGGGCGGCCCTATACGACAATCGAGATGGCGCTGGCGCGGCGGATGATCGAGCATATTCTCGATGACATGCACAAGGCGTTCGAGCCGCTGGCGCCCGTCAATTTCAAGCTCGACCGGCTGGAGACCAATCCGCGCTTTGCCGCCATTTCGCGGCCGGGCAATGCGGCGATCCTTGTCGAATTGCGCATCGACATGGACGATCGCGGCGGCAAGATCGAGATCATGCTGCCCTATGCCACGATCGAGCCGATCCGCGAGCAGTTGCTCCAGATGTATATGGGCGAAAAATTCGGGCGCGATCCGATCTGGGAGGGTCATCTGGCCACCGAGATCCACGCCGCCGATACCGAAATTTCCGCCGTGCTGCACGAACTCGACCTGCCGCTGTCGAAGGCTCTGAGCCTGGCCGAGGGCGACACGATCATGTTCGACATGACTCCGTCCGACCCGGTGACGCTGCGCTGCGGCGAGGTGGACCTGACCCGGGCGGTGATGGGCCATATCGGGAAAAATGTTTCGGTCCGGGTCACCCGGCCGCTCAACCCGCCAAAGGTGACGATGGCGGCCTTCGAAGCGATGGAAGAAAAGGCGGAGGGCAAATAATGCCTCTTGGACTGATGATTGAAATTGCCGTTGCCGCGCTTTTGGCAACGACGATCGGTTACTGCATCGTGCTCAACGGCCGGATCAAGAATCTGCAGGCCGACCGTGCCGCCCTCCAGCAGATGATCGCCGATCTGGTGCAGGCGACGACCATGGCCAACGGGGCCATCAAGGGGTTGCGGGAAACCGCTGTCGAGGCCGACGAAAGGCTCAACAGCCGGCTCAACGAGGCCGAGCGCTTTGCGATCGAACTGGCCAATCACGTCAATGCCGGCCAGGCCGTCATGGACCGGATTGCCAAGATCACCCAGGCCGCGCGTTCTCCGGGAGATGGCGGCGATGGCAGCCGGGCCGGCAGCGCCCTCAAGACACTCAAGGACCACCAGAAGCGCCGGGAGCACGCTGCGTGAACCGGGTTCGTCTTCTGCCTGTCGTGGTTATTGCCGCATCGGCTTTGCTGATGCTCAAGACGTTCGGCATTGTCTCGGGGCAGGGCTATATCCTTGGCGGTGTGAACGCCGCGCAAGCGGCTGGTGGCGGGCAGGTGGCCGAAGAGGCGGCGGCCGAGCCCGAAGCGGCGCCGGCCGATGGGGAACCCGAGGTCGAGATGTCACCGGCCGATGCCGCCGCGGCGGCGCTTTTTGAAAATTTCCCTATCGACGACAGTGAGCTGGAAGGGGCCGACGACGCCCCGCCGGGCGCGACCGAGGCGATCATTCTCCAGCGCCTCACCGAGCGCCGCACCGAACTCGAAAGCTTTGCGAGCGAGTTGCAGACCCGGCTCGCGGTGGTCGAAGCCGCCGAAATGCGTATCGAGGAGCGCATGAGCGAATTGAGCGCCATGGAGGCCCAGATCAATGCGCTGGTCGACGCCCAACAAGACGCCGAGGCCGAACAGTTCGCGGCCATTGTGGCCATGTATGAAAACATGCGGGCCAGCGATGCCGCCACGATCTTCAACGATCTCGATGAAGGCGTGCTGGTCAAGGTCGGACATGCCATGAACCCGCGCAAGCTCGGGCCGATCATGGCCAAGATGATCCCTGCCAAAGCCCAGCAACTCACAGTTCTTCTTGCCCAGACGGGACCGGAAGGACCTCAGGAGCCGACAACGCCCGAATTTGCCAATCTGCCCCAGATCGTCGGGCAATAGCCGAACACAGGGGCTTTTGAGGTGGCGCGGTAATCCCATCTTAAGCGCTTCTGCCTAGTGTGCCCTTGAATAAGGGCGGCAGGCAGAATGCTTTCGACCACAAGAAAACGTGGACGCCAGATTTATGGATATGGGGACGCTGCAAGATTTATCTTGCTGGCGTTTTTCGTGTTTGTGGGGTGGGCCGGACCGGCGCTGGCGCAGGAAAACATCACCTTCGAGGCACAGCGGCATGAGAATTACGCCCGGCTGATCCTGACCTTTCCCGACCGGCTCAACCTGCCCGAGCATACGGTGGAAAGCGACAATGGCGTGCTGGTCATATCGGTGCCCGACACGCCCATGGAGGGGGTTCTGCCCGATGTCGGAACCACGCTGAGCGAATATGTTGCCATTGCCCGGTTCGATCCCGACCGCACCGGCATCCGCATGGGGATGCGCGAGCAGTTCCAGATCAACACCATGGCGGCGGGCGAACAGCTCTATATCGATCTGCTGCCGGCAAGCTGGGTCGGGCTGCCCCCGGGGCTGCCGCCCGAAATCATCACCAAGCTGGCCGAACGCGCCGAGGAGGCAGCCCGGATCGCCGAGGAACGCAGGCGCGCCGAGCTTGTACTCGAATACGATCCCCAGCCCACCATCAGGGTGGGGCGGCATCAGACCTTTTCGCGTATCGAATTCAGCTGGAACGTGGGCACCAAGGCCGAGTTCACCCGCGAAGGGGAAAACGCCTCGATCCGGTTCGACTGGCCGGTGCCGGTCGATCTTTACGAGGTGCTGTCGGACCGCCCTGCGCAGCTTGGCGAGGTGACCAACATCGTCCATGGCGGCGACACCGAAATCGCCATGACCATTCCCGAAGATGTTTCGATGCGCTTTTACGAGCAGTCGAGTACCGAATTCATCCTCGATATCGACGTGCCGGGGGCGAGTGCCGATGGGCTCGAACTGGACGAGATCGCCGCGACCCTGTCGGATCCTGAACCTGTTTCCGAAGGGGAGGAGGTCGGGGAGGATCCCGCGCAGGAGGTGTCGGACGGGCCGGGCACCGTCCAGCCCTATGTCAGCACGGTGGGCCAGACCGTCCGTGTCGTTTTCCCTTTCGTCGAAGAAACGCCCGCCGCCGTGTTCCGGCGCGGCAATGTGGTGTGGATGTTGTTCGATACGCCCTCCCGGCTGGTCAGCCCTGATGCGCAATCGGGAGAAATTCTCGATGGCCTGGCCCGCGACCTGACCGTTGAAAGCACGGGCGCGGCCTATGTCGTGCGCATGGTGCTCGACGACAACCGGCTGGCCACGCTGGCTTCGGAAGGGCAGAGCTGGGTTCTCTCGCTCGGTGACATCCTGCTTTCGGCGGTTCAGCCGGTGACGCTCGAACGCCGCCGCTCGCCCACCGGGCTTTATGAAATGCAGGCCGATCTCGAGCGGCCGGGCAATGTGCACCAACTGCGCGATCCCGATGTGGGCGATATTCTGGATGTGGTGACCACCTATCCGCCGGCCCGCGGGGTGGTGCGCGATCTGGGCTTTGTGGATTTCGAAGCGCCGCGCTCCATCCATGGACTGGTGATCAAGCCGCTGCACGAGGGCATCAATGTTTCCATCGAGGACCGGTTTGCGGTGATCACCGCCGAGACCGGCCTTACGGTTTCGACCGACGATGGCCAGCAGCGCCTTTACGCCCCGGATGCGACGTGCGTCAGCGCGCTCGACCTCAATGCGATGATGGCGCCGAACCCCGATGAATTCGTGCTTCTGCGCGACGAGTATCAGGAGCGCGCCGCGCTTGCCGAGGGCAGGGAACTCGACCGCGCCCGGCTCGATCTCGCCCAGTTCTACCTGAGCAACAATTTTGCCTTCGAAGCGATCGGCGTACTCGATGTCCTTACGCGCGATCTGCGTCAGGAGAGCCTCGAGCCGGTCATGAGCGCGACGCTGGGTGCGGCCAACGCACTGGCCGGGCGCCATGCCGAAGCACTGGACCTGCTCAACGCCGACAGGATGCTCAACGATGCCGACGCCATGATCTGGCGCACCATCGCCAAGGTCGATGCCGGCGATTTCGCTGGTGCGCGGCTCGATGCGTTCGGCGGCGACCACGTCATCGACAATTATCCCAACTGGGTCCGGGCGCGCTTTCATATGGCGGCCATACGCGCCGCCGTGGAGCAGAGCGATGCCAAGATGGCCGCCGACATGATCCGCGCTGTCGATCTTGCCGCGCTGACGCCCGATCAGGTTGCGCAATATCAGCTGCTTTCGGCGCGCCTTGATCACATCAACGGGCTTGAGAACGACGCGCTGGAGGGCTATGGGCGGGTCATCGCAGCCGACCGGCGCGGCTCGACCGCCGAAGCGGTGCTGCGCACCATCGAGATCCTGGACGATATGGGGCAGCTCGATATCGCCAAGGCCATCCATACGCTGGCCGTCCAGTCGACCCTGTGGCGCGGCGACCAGCTTGAAATCGATATCGTTACCAAGCTGACCGATCTGCAATATCGCCACGGCGATTATCGCGATGCGTTCGTTCTGACCCGTGAAATGGCGTTGGGATTCGGGGAGAGCCAAACGCTCGACGGGCTTCTGGCGCGGGCGCGGACCGAATTTTCCGGGCTGTTCCTCGACGGGAAGGCCGACGCCTTGGACCCGGTTTCGGCGCTGTCGATCTATTACGACTATCGCCATCTCACTCCGCCGGGGGCCGAGGGCGACATGATGATCCGCAATCTCGCCCAGCGGCTGATCGAGGTCGACCTGCTCGCCCAGGCATCCGAACTGCTGAGCTATCAGATCGAGAACCGGCTCGATGGCGCGGCGCGCGCGCAGGTGGCCGCCGATCTTGCCGTTGTCCATATCGCCAATCGCGACCCCAATTCGGCATTGCGAGTGCTCTACGACACGCGGCTGGCCGGGTTGCCGCCGGGGCTGGAGCGCCAGCGCCGCGTGCTCGAGGCCAGCGCGCTCATTCACGCCCATCGGCACGATCTGGCGCTCGATCTGCTTTCGAGCCTTACGGGCCGCGATACCGAATTGCTGCGCATCGATGCGCTGTGGCAGGCCAACCGCTTTTCGGCGGCCAGCGAAACCATCGAGGCGCTCTATTCGCCCGATCTGGGCACCGGCACGCTTTCGCCCATGGCGCGCACCAACATCGTCAAGGCGGCGGTGGGCTATGTGCTCTCGAACGACCAGATCGGTCTGGCCCGGTTGCGCAGCCGGTTTTCCGAGGCCATGTCGACAACGCCCGAATGGCCGGTCTTTGCCTTCGTTGTCGAAAATGTCGATCCCAATGGCGTCAACTTCCGCGAGATCGCCCGGCAGGTGGCCGACACTCAGGCGATCAACGCGTTTTTGAATGCATATCGCGAGATTTATTCCGGGCAGGATGCGGTGACGCCATTGCGTGCGGCGCCGGAAACGGGGGCCGTGGCGAGCTTGTAGGTGAGGGCTCGGCAGCTTCATGGTCAGTGGCGTTGGGAGGCGCAGATAAGGGGCCGGTGTATTGTGCAGCGCTGATCCGGCCGTCGCTTAGGCTCCGGCGTTCGTGCCTCAAATCGCTCGACTGGAGCGATTTGACCTTGCCTTTGGCAAGGTCGGCACTCACCCCGTAAAACTTCGGATCAATGAGCCCGCCACAAGATGCCAGCCGTCGACAAGGACGAAGAAGATCAGCTTGAAGGGCAGGGAGATGATGACCGGGGGGAGCATCATCATGCCCATGCTCATCAGCACCGAGGCCACGACCATGTCGATGACCACGAAGGGCAGGAACAAAAGGAAGCCGATCTCGAAGGCCCGGCGCAGTTCGGAGATCATGAAGGCGGGGATGAGGATGCGCAGTTCGAGGTCTTCGGGGTTTTCGGGCGCCGGGGTTTCGGTCAGATCCATGAACAGCATCACGTCCTGGGGGCGGACATGGGTGCGCATGAATTCGTGCAATGGCCCGGAGCCCAGTTCGATCGCCTCGACGATTTCAACCTCGCCGGCGACAAGCGGTTCGATGCCCAGCTCGTAGCTTTGCTGCAGTGTGGGCGCCATGATGAAGGCGGTGAGAAACAGCGCCAGCGAGATCATCACCGAATTGGGCGGCGCGGTCTGCAGCCCGATGGCGGTGCGCAGCAGCGAAAGCACCACCACGATGCGGGTAAAACTGGTCACCATCACGAGGATGGAGGGCGCCAGCGCCAGGATGGTGATGAGCGCGATCATCTGGATCGCGCGTTCGGTCAACGTGGTCTCGTCGCCGAAATCGATGGAGATGTCCTGGGCAATTCCCGTTGCGGGCAACAGCAGGACGGCAGCGAGGCCAAGAGCAAGAACAAGTGCCGCGCGGGGCGTTCCGGCCCGGCGCGGTGCGGTATCAGGACCTGGTTGCGGTGTCCTCGTAATCTCGTTCCCTCGCTTCAAGCAGCGGTTCGGGCTCCACGGTGGTGGTGGCCGACATGGCAACGCTTGTAGCTGAGTCGGACGAGGTGCGGCCCTTATTGTCGGGCTTTCCCCCATCGAGTTTGGGTTCGTTGTCCTCGACCGGGCGCAAAAGGCCGGTATGGCGCAGCGAGGTGCCGGCGGGCCGGGCAGGGGCCGCCGGCTCGGGTGCGACGGCGGGGGCCGGTTCGGCGGGTTTGCGGCGCGGACGCTGGACCTGCTGGACGGGCGGCGCTTCAAAACCGCTTTCGACGACCAGATCGTTGGGGCCGCCGATGACGATGAGGTGCTCGGTTTCATCGCGGCGGATGATGATGGCCTGGCGCTTGTTGTCGATGGCAACGGAATCGATGACCATGAGGCGCCGGTTGCGGCCACGGCCGACACTGGCCGACGCATCGCCCACGAGCTTGATAAGCCATACGGCAAGCACGATCAGAACGATCACGATGGCCAGCGCCACGATCATTGTCAGATAGCCGTTTTCACCGCCGAAAAGGCTGTTTAGAAATCCCACTGTCATGCTCCTGGAAATGGGCAACGCGTCCCGCGAGACATAGCCGGACGCTTGGCGCTGGGCAATAGCTGCCTACTATAGCGCAGCTTTGTTCAAAATTGGGAGATTTCCGGCCCTTCCTTTCCGATCGGTTAACGCGCCGTTAACCATGGAGTGGGCAAAGTTTGCCCAGTTAACAGACCGCAACCGGATTCGGCGAACCGACATGGCCATTGGCGATCTGCCCATCTTTGCCGCGCTCAAGAACAGGATGCAATGGCATCAAACCCGCCAGACGCTTCTGGCCGAGAACGTCGCCAATGCCGAGACGCCCGGCTATCGCGGGCGCGACCTTGCGCCGTTTTCCATCGAAAGCACGGCGCGACATTCGGGGGCCAGTGTCACGACGACGGCGACCAACAAGAAGCATTTCTCGGTCGGGGGCGATCCGAGCCGGGCCATGGGCGCGCGGACGATGAACAGTTTTGAGGTCATGCCCGAGGGCAACGGGGTGACGCTGGAAGAAGAGATGATGAAGGTCACGACCAACCAGATGGATTATCAGGCCGCGACCACGCTCTACACACGCTCCATGCGGCTGATGAAAATCGCCCTGGGCAAGAACGTATAGGACGCTAGCGCATGAACGACTTCATGACATCGATCAAGATCGCCGGGTCGGGGCTCAACGCCCAGACGGCGCGCATGCGGGTGATCGCCGAGAACATGGCCAACGCCGATTCCGCCGGGCACACGCCCGAGGAGGATCCCTATCGCCGCAAGGTGCCGACCTTTCACGCCGTGCTCAATCGCGAACTGGGCGCCACCGAAGTGACGGTCGGGGCGCTGGCCACGGACATGAGCGATTTCTCCTCGCGCTATGAGCCGGGCCATCCGGCGGCCGACGAGAACGGGTATGTCAAATACCCCAACGTCAACACGCTGATCGAGACCATGGACATGCGCGAGGCCCAGCGCACCTACGAGGCCAATCTCAACGTCGTCACCGTGTCGCGCCAGATGCTGGGACGGACGCTCGATATTTTGAGGGGATAATTAAGAGCTCATGAGCACGCCATTCAATGCAGCCACAGCCGCTTACGGCAATGTCTCGCGCCTGATTTCCGATCAGGCCGGCGGCAAGCTGACAGCGCCAACAGCTTCGCCCTCGGGCACCGATTTCGGGCAGATGCTGGCCGATCAGCTCGGTGGTATCGCCGAGACCGGGCAGCGCTCCGATCAGGTGTCTGTCGATATGATCAACGGCAAGGCAAACGTGGTCGATGTGGTGACCGCGCTGGCCGAAACCGAGTCGGCGATGGAAACCATGGTCACCGTTCGCGACCGGGTGATCTCGGCCTACGAAGAAATCATGCGCATGCCGATCTAGGCTGACCTTTGGGCGTGGCCCTCCAGTACACCGAGGGTCCATTGGGCGTCAGAGCGTGTAGAATGGGCTCGATTCGGCAGGAGCCATTCCCATGAGCGGGGCAGAAACTCTCGATATCGCCACCTCCGGCATCTGGACCCTGATTATCGTTTCGGGGCCGATGATGATCGTGGGACTGGTGGTCGGCGTCATCATCGCCCTGTTTCAGGCTTTGACGCAAATCCAGGAAATGACACTGGTTTTCGTGCCCAAGATCATCGCGATCTTTGTCACGCTGCTGGTGACCTTGCCGTTCATGGGCGCCACGATGAGCGCTTACATGACCCAGATCGTCGACATGATCATAACAGGCGGGTAACGGGCCATGAGCGTGAGCTGGGGCCCCGATGTCGCCTATTATTTCTTTCTCATTTTCGCGCGCCTCGGCACGATCCTGATGTTGCTGCCCGCGCTCGGGGAATCGACGATTCCCACGCGCTTGCGGCTGACGTTCGCGCTGGCGTTTTCGCTGATCCTTTATCCGCTGATCCTGCCCAATCTGGGGGCGGTTCCGGTGACGCTGGGCGGATTGATGACGGCGCTGGGCCATGAACTTGCCGTGGGATTTATCCTCGGGGGGCTGACCCGGCTCATTCTTACGGCGGCGCAGGTCGCAGGTGCGGTGATCGCGTTCCAGATGGGGCTTTCGATGGCCCAGACATCCGATCCCACCCAGCCGGGGGTGCAGGGGGCCATCATTGGCAATTTTCTGGCCATGCTGGGCGTGACGCTGATCTTTGCCACCGATCTGCACCATGTGCTGCTGGCCGGGATCTATGCCAGCTACAGCTATTTCCCGCCCGACGCGCCGCTGATGCTGGGCGATGCTGCGGAAATGGCGACGGAGATGGTGGCGCAGGCGTTTCTGATCGGCACGCAGATGTCGGCGCCGTTCCTGGTTTTCGGTCTGGTGTTTTACCTGGGGCTGGGAATTTTGGGGCGCCTGATGCCGCAGATTCAGGTATTTTTCATGGCCATGCCGGCCAACATCATCATCGGGCTGATCCTGTTCGCGTTGCTGCTCAGCCTCACGATGACCCTTTATATGACCCATCTCGAAGACCATTTTTCGCAGTTTCTGGGCTAGAGTATGAGCGACGACAAACCCGAACAGAGCGAAAAGACAGAGGACCCCTCCCAAAAACGGCTCGAGGACGCCCACAAGAAGGGCGATGTGGTCAAGAGCCAGGAGGTGACGACCTGGTTCATGATCCTGGGGTCGGCGCTGATCTTTGCCTTTGTCGCCCCGTTTACCAGTGCGCAGTTCATGACCAGCCTTGGCGATTATCTTGGCCGCGCCGACCTTTACGAAGTGGGCGGGCCGGGGTTCAACCAGTTCGTCTATGGCGCGACGATCAGCCTTTTGAGTGCTCTTTTGCTGCCGATGATCCTTCTGGCGCTGTGCGGGATCGCGGGAAACATGGTGCAGCACCGCATGGTGTTTTCTGCCGAAAACCTCAAACCCAAATTCTCCAAAGTCTCCCCGCTGGCCGGAGCCAAGCGCCTGTTTTCGAGCGAGGCGCTGGTCAATTTCGGCAAGGGGCTGTTCAAGCTCGTGGTGTTTTCCACCATCATGGTGCTGGTGGTCTGGCCCGACCGGGACCGGCTTTCGACCATCATGACCGCCGACCCTATCGTGACACTGGAACTGTTCCAGGAAATCGGCATCAAGATCTTTATCGCGACCCTGATCGCCATCACCATCGTGGCGCTGCTCGACTATATCTACATGCGCCACAAATGGTGGCAGCGCCAGATGATGACGGTCAAGGAAGTGCGCGACGAATACAAGCAGATGGAGGGCGATCCCCACGTCAAGGGCCGTATCCGCCAGATCCGCATGGAGCGCAGTCGCAAGCGCATGATGGCGGCGGTGCCCGATGCGACGGTTGTGGTGACCAACCCGACCCATTTTGCCGTGGCGCTCAAATACGACAAGGACATGGCCGCTCCCCAGGTGCTGGCCAAGGGCGTCGATGCCGTTGCGCTCAGAATCCGCGGGCTGGCCAGGGATCACGACATTCCAATCGTCGAAAATCCCCCGCTGGCCCGGGCGCTTTATGCGGGCGCCGAGGTGGGCGAGACGATCCCGGCAGAGCATTTCAAGGCCGTGGCGCAGATCATCGGCTATGTGATGCGGTTGAAAAACCGCTCGAGCTGGCGCAGTGGAAATCAGGGTCGACCCTAACCGAGACTGTTAACGAGCGGTTAATCCGCACTACCCAAGGCGAAGTCGGGTTTGCTACCAATAGGAAGCCCGATTCGATTTGCGGGCGGATGTCTCTAGCGAGGAACAAAAAGCGATGGCGGTGGCCCCGATGGACGAGGACAGCTATCCCGAGCCGATGGTGGCGCGTCCGTCGTCCAATGCAGCGCTGTGGCGGGTGATCATCCTTTCGCTCGCTTTCGTCGCGGTTGCCGTAGCGTTCTCGCTGATGGGAGACGCCATTTCGCCCGAAATGATCGTCCTGTTTCTGGGTGTCCTGTCGGTTATCGGGGTGTTTTCGCTGTTTGCGCTGGCGGCGGGGCTGTTCCGGTTCGTGGGGGGCTCTGAAAAGCGGACGTTGGCCCGCGCCATTGTCGACAGCCTGCCCTATGGGGCGGTGGTTACCGACCGCGACGGCAAGATCTTTTATGCCAATGCCCAATACTCGGACCTTTCCAAATCTGTTTCCAAGGGGGTCCCGGTTGGCGTGCCGCGGCTGTTTGCCAGCCAGCCCGAAGCGAGCGAGGCGGTCTATCGGCTTTCGCGGGCCGCGCGGGACGGGCGGGCGATTGTCGAGGATGTGCGGATTGCGCGCGGCAAGAGCGCTGCGCAATGGTTCCGCATCGGGGCACGCAGCCTTCCCGATTACGATGGCGCGCCGGGCAAATCGGTGATCTGGACGGTCGAGGACATAACCCGCGACCGCGAGAGCCAGGAAAATTTCTACGTCGAGCTGCAAAAGGCCATCGACTATCTCGATCATGCGCCGGCCGGGTTCTTTTCGGCCAATGCGCGGGGGCGGATACAGTATATCAACTCAACGCTGGCCGACTGGCTGGGCTATGATCTCGCGGCGTTCGAGGCGGGCGATCTCGATCTTGGCGAGATCGTGCAGGGCGATGGCGCGGGGCTTTTGATGGGCGGCGGGCAGGACGGCGCGGTGCGCACCGAAGTGATCGATCTCGATCTGGTGCGCCACGACGGCACCAATCTGCCGGTGCGGCTGTTGCACCGCGCGGCGCGGCTGGCCGAGGGCGAGCTGGGCGAGACGCGTACGCTGGTGCTCGACCGCTCACGCGGCATCGAGGGGGAAGAGGCATTGCGGGCCGCCGAAGTGCGGTTTTCGCGGTTTTTCAACCACACCCCGATTGCCATTGCGGCGCTCGACGGGGCGGGCAAGGTGGTGCGCACCAATGCGCCCTTTACCCGGATTTTCGGGCTCACATCTGGGGAACGCGGGATCGAGGGGCTCAATGTCGCCTCGCTGATCGATCCGGAAAGCCGGGAAAAACTGGCGATGGCGCTGGCCGATGCCAAGGGGCACCGGTCGGAAATCGCGCCGGTCGATGCGACGATTCCGGGGGAAAAGCCGCGCAGCGTGCGCATGTTCATTTCGGGCGTCGAGCAGGGCGGGGAAAGCGACGAGGCGGCGATCCTTTATGCGCTCGACATGACCGAGCAGCGCCAGCTCGAAGAACAGTTTGCCCAGGGCATGAAAATGCAGGCGGTGGGGCAACTGGCCGGTGGGGTGGCCCATGATTTCAACAACGTGCTGACGGCGATCATCGGGTTTTCGGACCTGCTGCTGCTCAAGCACAAACCGTCCGATCCCTCGTTTGGCGACATCATGTCGATCAAGCAGAGCGCCAACCGCGCTGCGGGCCTGGTGCGCCAGCTTCTGGCCTTCTCGCGTCGGCAGACGCTGCGCCCGCAGGTGCTTGAAGTGCCCCAGCATATCGACGATCTGACGGTGTTGCTCAAGCGGCTGATCGGTGAGCATGTGACGCTCGATGTCGAGCACGGGCGCGATGTGTGGCCGATCCGGGCCGACCTGGTGCAACTCGAACAGGTGATCATCAACCTTGCGGTCAATGCGCGCGACGCGATGCCCGATGGCGGGCAGATCACGCTGCGCACCCGCAATGTCGAGCAGGCCGAAGCCGAGACTTTCACCTATCCGGGGCTGGTGCCCGCCGATTTCGTTTCGATCGAGGTGAGCGATACCGGCACGGGCATGACCCAGGAGGTCATGGAAAAAATCTTCGAGCCGTTCTTTTCGACAAAGGAGCTGGGCAAGGGGACTGGGCTGGGCCTGTCGATGGTCTATGGCATCATCAAGCAGACCGGTGGCTATATCTATCCCGAATCCGAAGTGGGAAAGGGCACGACCTTCCGGTTGCTGCTGCCCCGGCACATCCAGCAGGAAAAGGAAGAAGTGGTCAAGGCGGTTGCGGCGCCTGTCCGCGATCTGACGGGCAATGAACGCATCCTTCTCGTCGAGGACGAGGAGAGCGTGCGCATGTTCTCGGCGCGGGCCCTGTCGACAACGGGTTATGAAGTGTTCGAGGCCGGATCTGGCGAAGAGGCGCTCGAAGTGCTAGAGGAAATCGAGGGCAAGGTCGATCTGATCATTTCGGACGTGGTGATGCCCGAGATGGACGGGCCGACGCTTCTGACCCATGTGCGCAGGCTCTATCCGGGGCTCAAGGTGATCTTCGTTTCCGGCTATGCCGAAGAAAGCGTGCGCCAGGGGCTCGAGGACGACAGGAGCGTGGAATTTCTCCCCAAGCCCTATACGCTCGATCAGATCAATTCCAAGGTCAAGGAAGTGCTTTCGGGGAGTCCGGCGGCCAGCGAGGACTAGTCTTTTTCCGAGGCGTTCGAGGCGGCCAGGAATGCCGCACCAAGACCGGCGCCGATGGCAACGCCGATGCCGATTCCCATGGCGATGTTGTCTATCGCGACGCCGATTCCGGCACCGATTGCGATTCCCACGGCGATTCCCGTGCCCATGTTCATGGCAGCCTCCATCCTTGTCCGCTTTTGCAATGCGCATGAAGTGGGAGAGTTCCATTATTCCAGAATGTTCTTATTTTGTCTCTTGACATATCGAAAACAAAATGAGAACAAATATGCAACCTAGAAATAGGCGTTGAGGGCCGACTGATCGCGTTGCGCGCGCAGGGCATTTGGTGAAATAAGGAGAGCTAACAATGGCAGTTTCACAGCTTCGCGTGGTTGACGGGGGTTCGATGGACAAGAACAAGGCGCTCGAGGCCGCTCTGGGTCAGATCGAGCGCAATTTCGGCAAGGGTTCGGTCATGAAGCTGGGGGAAAACACCTCAGTCAATGTCGAATCGATTTCCACGGGCTCGCTCGGTCTCGATATCGCGCTGGGCATCGGTGGTCTGCCGCGCGGGCGTATCATCGAAATTTTCGGGCCGGAAAGCTCGGGCAAGACCACGCTGGCTTTGCATGTGCTGGCCGAAGCCCAGAAAGGCGGCGGTATCTGCGCGTTCATCGACGCAGAACACGCGCTCGATCCCACCTATGCGCGCAAGCTTGGCGTCAATATTGACGAGCTGTTGATCTCCCAGCCTGATGCGGGTGAACAGGCGCTCGAAATCGCAGATACGCTGGTGCGCTCGGGCGCGATCGACGTTCTGGTCGTCGACTCGGTGGCGGCTTTGACGCCACGGGCCGAACTCGAAGGCGAGATGGGCGATTCCCTGCCGGGTCTTCAGGCGCGTCTGATGAGCCAGGCCATGCGCAAGCTCACGGGTTCGATTTCCAAATCGAAGGCCATGGTGATCTTCATCAATCAGATCCGCATGAAGATCGGCGTGATGTTTGGCTCGCCCGAAACCACGACCGGCGGCAATGCGCTCAAATTCTATTCCTCGGTTCGTCTCGACATTCGCCGCATCGGCGCCATCAAGGACCGCGAGGAAGTTGTCGGCAACCAAACGCGCGTCAAGGTGGTCAAGAACAAGATGGCCCCTCCGTTCCGTCAGGTCGAATTCGACATCATGTATGGCGAAGGCGTTTCCAAGACCGGTGAGCTGCTCGATCTGGGCGTCAAGGCCGGGATCGTCGAGAAATCGGGAGCCTGGTTCTCCTATGACAGCCAGCGGCTGGGCCAGGGGCGTGAAAATTCGCGCCAGTTCCTCAAGGACAATCCTGAGATCGCCAACCAGATCGAGAACGGGGTGCGCGAGAGCGCCGGGCTTATTGCCGCTGAACTGATCACGGCAGGAGAAGGCAGCGCCGAGGACAGCGAAGACTAGAGCCGTTCAGGATTTGATTGACTCAAATCCTTGGCTCTAA